>JAJYDM010000082.1 GCA_021777475.1 Actinomycetes bacterium
TTCAGGGCCTCGCTCACAAATGTGGCAAGGTCGTCTCTAATTGGTGTGCATAGATATAGGCGCCTTGAGGGAAGGTCGAACCTTGTTGGGTAGTTCATTTCCGAGCTTTCCCCTCGGCTTTCATCGCTGCCTTGAATTCTCTGACTTTGTTCAGGGAGTCGCGGTCCATGATATCGGCAATCGAGCGGAACGATCCTGGTTCGCCAAAAGGCGCACTCGCCTCCCGCCAGTGCGGCACAGTCACCGCCAGCTGTTTTCCCAGCAATGCGACGAAGATCTTGGCCTTCATATCTCCAAATCCAGGAAGCTTCCGAATCCTTCCAAGGAGGTCCTTTCCATCTTTTGCATCGTTCCAAATACGGCTCGCGTCATTTCCGTAGTCTCTGGCCACGACCTCGCAAATGTCCTGAACTCGTTGCGCCATGGCCGTTGGAAATCTGTGAAGTGCCGGCTTCTCGGAAAAAGCCTTCTCCAATAGTTGCGGATCCATTGACGCTATCTTCTTGGCGTCCAGGGGTTCACCAATTCTTTGCATAAGAAGTAATGGAGCAGTGAAGGCCTTTTCCAGAGTTATCTGCTGGTCCAAAACTAAACCGATTAAAAGGGCTAATGGTGAATTGGATAAAAGCGCGTCCGCTTCCGGGTTCTGTGAAATAGTCAGCTTTACCATTTATGCTGCTCCCAGTGACTCTCTTGCATAGATGCGAAATATATTGGGAATTTCCAGTCTTCGTCTATTCAAACGTACAGCTTGGGTGATTGAACCCAACGGAAGCCGGACAGTAGGATCCATGACAGCGTCAAATATGATCTTTTTGGCTTCCGCCTAAAGGTTTGATCGCATTGGATCAATGGAGGTCGGGTCGATGCCAAACGTCGCAATGGCATCTTGGACCTCTTCGGCCTTAGCTGCACCGGTTGACATAAGCCCATAAAGAACCGAAATAACGATGTGGGCGGCGTCAATTTCGAAGTGGCGTCGCAGTGCCTCGCGGGTGTCAGATCTTCCAAATCCGTCAGTTCCGAGTGGAATGAATGACTCCCGTGGGACGAAGCGGGCTATCTGATCCGGGACAACCTTCATGAAGTCCGTGACCGCCACAACTGGACCCTCTCCCTGTGAGAGCACCTTCGTTATATACGGAATTTTTGCCGGCGAAGAGGGATTGAGCCTATTCCATCTTTCTGCCCCCAGTCCGTCCTCTCTGAGATTTTTATACGAAGTGACCGAATACAGGGTGGCGGCAATCCCGTACTTTTCCGCCAGTATCTCCTGGGCCTGCTGCGCCATCTGCCAAGTTGGCCCTGAGAATAGGATCGTCGCTTTGCGGGGTGCGTTTTCGCCTTCAATGGACGGTGCATCGAGCCACTTGTAGATTCCGTTGATCACACCGTCTTGAATCTCTTCGAAGGTCTGACCTTCTGGCATGGGCGGTTGTATGTAGTTCTCGTTATATAGGGTTATGTAATAGATGCGGTCTCTGGCGTTGGCCCCGTACATGTCCTCGAAACCGTGCCTAATCAGTATGCCAAGTTCGTAGGCGAAAGATGGGTCATAGGCGCAAACACTTGGAACCGTGGAGGCAAGTACTTGTGAATGCCCGTCCGCATGTTGAAGGCCCTCACCAAGGAGGGTCGTGCGTCCGGCTGTCGCTCCGAAGAGGAAGCCCTTTGCCCTGGCGTCATTCGCGGCCCAGATCAGGTCTCCAGTTCTCTGAAAACCGAACATTGAATAAAAGATGTACATCGGGACCATTGCCTGGCCGAAGTTAGCGTATGACGTTCCAGCCGCGGTGAATGATGCCATTGACCCCGATTCAGTGATGCCCTCTTCCAGGATTTGGCCGTCCGTCGATTCCGCATACGAAAGCAGTAATCCCGCGTCGACCGGAGTGTACCTCTGCCCCTGCGATGAGTAAATCTTTACCTCTTTGAAAAGGGCATCAAGCCCAAAAGTGCGTGCCTCGTCTGGCACAATTGGAACGATTCGCCTTCCAACCGAAGGATCTCTCACGAGATTACGAAGCATCTTGGCAAATACCATCGTTGTTGAAACCGGCAATTTGGCGGATCCTATTAGGAACTCCGATATGGTTTCCATTGTCGGTGGCTCGAGCGGCGTGCACTTGACAATTCTTGACGGAACTGGTCCGCCAAGAGACCGTCTGCGAGATGTCAGGTACTCAAACTCGGGGGACCCCTCTTTTGGACGGTAGTAGGGGGGAAGCTTGTTTTCCAGGAGTTCCTCAGGAATCTCCTGGTGAAGCCTGAGGCGATCTCTAAGTTTGAGCAGCTGGGCCTTGTTCATCTTCTTGATTTGGTGAGTTGCGTTCCGGGCCTCAATTTCCGGCCCCAATGTCCATCCCTTTATGGTCTTTGCGAGAATAACGGTTGGTGTGCCCACGTTTTCTGTGGCGGCTTTGTAGGCAGCGTAAAGCTTGCGATAGTCATGGCCACCTCTCGGGAGATCCTGGAGTTCTTTGTCGCTGAGATGCTCGACCATCTTGCGGAGACGTGGGTCAGGTCCGAAGAAGTGCTCTCTGATGTATTCGCCGCTTTCGGTCGCATACTTTTGAAAATCACCATCGAGGGTCGAATTCATCTTGTTGAGAAGCACACCGTCGACATCCTGAGCCAAGAGCCGGTCCCAGGCACTACCCCAGATGACCTTGATAACATTCCAGCCCGCTCCACGAAACACTGCCTCGAGCTCCTGTATTATCTTCCCGTTACCTCTTACCGGGCCATCAAGTCTCTGCAAATTACAGTTGACCACGAAGATCAGATTGTCAAGCTTTTCCCTTGACGCGAGGGAGAGCGCTCCGAGCGTTTCTGGTTCGTCAACTTCGCCGTCACCCACAAAGCACCACACCCGGCTGGCAGAGGTGTCAGCGAGGTGGCGGTGGTCGATGTAACGGTTGAATCTGGCTTGGTAGATCGCTGTAATCGGTCCCAGGCCCATTGACACTGTGGGGTACTGCCAGAAGTCGGGCATCAGCCGTGGGTGAGGGTACGAAGAAAGGCCAAGGCCTCCGACTTCCTGCCTGAAATTGTCCAGTTGCTCGGCGCTTAATCGACCCTCAAGAAAGGCTCTGGCGTATACACCAGGCGAAGCGTGACCTTGAATGAAAACCTGGTCGCCAAAGTTTCCATCTGCCTTGCCTCTAAAGAAATGGTTGAATCCCACCTCATAAAGTGAGGCGGAGGATGCATAAGTTGCGAGGTGGCCGCCGATACCGTCCGACAGCACGTTTGCCCGCGTCACCATGACGGCGGCGTTCCAGCGAATGAACGCTCTTATGCGGCGTTCCATGTACTCGTCGCCAGGGAACCATGGTTCCTGTTCAGGAGGAATTGTGTTTATGTAGGGTGTGGACACCGAGGCGGGGAACCCGACCTGATTCTCCCTGGCCTTTTCCAAGAGCTTCATAAGCAGGTAGGTGGCTCTTGGTCGACCTTTGGAATCTATGACTGCAGAAAGCGAATCGACCCATTCCTGGGTTTCTTCGGGATCGGTGTCCGGCAATTGATGGGAAAATCCGTCGAATATCACGTGCTCCATACTTCCACTATTTGATGGTTAAATAAAGTAGTCCTAAGTCGTTAATTAGCCACTCTAGGCACCTTGGTGCCGTATGGTTAACCGGGTCATACATTTGTTATTATTTTTTGTCAATTTCGAAAATACACCTAATTTCACCGTGGAGCTTTGAAGGGCCAGGATATGACCTTAGTTATTTACACAGATGGAGCGTGTTACGGTAATCCCGGCCCCGGGGGGTGGGCTTGGGTTCGCGAGGACGGTGGTTCCGCTGGTGGGTATGAGGTTCATACCACGAATCAACGTATGGAAGCGTTGGCAGTTCTTGAGGCGATCAAAGCCCACGAAGGCATGCTGGAGATCTATTCGGACTCTGCCTATGTGGTCAACTGTTTTAACAGTCATTGGTGGAAAGGCTGGGAGGCAAGAGGTTGGAAGAATGCCAAAGGCGCCGCAGTTGCCAATCAGGATATTTGGCGACCTCTTATCGAGTTGTACAAACAGCGAAAGATGGTGACATTTCACAAAGTGAAAGGCCACTCGGGCATCGAACTAAATGAGAGGGCGGACCAGTTGGCTAACGAGCAGGCATCACTGGCAGCCCGCGCTGGAAAAGGAAGATCCGAACAAGGCCAAGGAAGCCTTTTCTAGTAGCTGGGCTCGTTTGCGAGGCGCTTCTCTGCGGGTTGATGACCCTCTGGCGGATACGGCGTTCAGCAAATCCACGCCGGCCTCCATCCCCATCGGGTTCAATTGTAGTAAAAGCCTGCTTGGGCAAGCCTTTTTGGCTAGCTTGGTTGCATGGAGATTTCAAAGCTTTCCGCGTTTGTCACTGGCGGCGCATCGGGCCTTGGTGCGGCCACCGCACAGCACCTGTTGGAGCTTGGGGCCCACGTCACTATTTTCGATCGCGATTTAGAACGGGTGAGGGCAAAGGCACAGGAGTTGGGTGACTTCGCCAACTGGTCAGTTGGAGACGTATCCAGCGAATCTGATGTCGCTGCGGCCCTTCAGGAGGCGGTCGCCCGCAGACCGTTGCGCGTTGTCGTCAACTGTGCTGGTATTGGTCACATGGAGCGTGTGGTCAACCGGGATGGATCACCGCATGATCTGGCCGCATTCGAGAGGGTGATACGTACAAATCTGCTTGGAACCTTTAACGTTTTGAGGTTGGCCTCGACATTGATGGCTTCAAATGAGCCACTTGGCGACAATGAGCGCGGTGTGGTGATAAATACCGCGTCAGTGGCTGCGTTTGATGGCCAGATTGGGCAGATCGCCTACTCGGCTTCAAAGGGAGGTGTGGTAGGGCTTACCCTGCCGGCTGCGCGGGACCTTTCCAGCGTGGGGATTCGGGTGATGACGATAGCTCCAGGGGTCATAGATACTCCACTTCTCCGTCAGCTTCCCGAGGAAATACGTTTGGCAGTGGCAGCTAGCGTACCGTTCCCGAAGAGACTGGGCCTTCCACTTGACTACGCGCTACTAGTTGAGATGATAATTCAGAACGGTTATTTGAACGGGGAGGTCATCAGACTTGATGGTGCGCTAAGAATGGCACCCAAATAGTCTTCAAAATCCTGATAAGTTTTCGTCTATGCTAACAGCATGAAATTCGTAGAGGCATCAGGCGTAAAGGTATCGTCTATCGGCCTCGGGACCTGGCAGTTCGGTTCGAGGGAATGGGGCTACGGACCAGAATATGCCGACAGGACAGCGGTTGAATTGGTACATCGGGCACTTGAACTCGGCGTGAATCTGATAGATACGGCGGAGTTCTACGGATTCGGCAAATCTGAGACCGTAATTGGGAAGGCGATTTCCGGTCTACGTGACCAGGTTTATGTCGCTACCAAGTTGTTTCCGATCTTTCCAGTTCGCTCGTTGGTGGTTTCAAGGGCAAAGGCGAGCACCGTGAGACTCAATGTCGATGCGATTGACCTTTATCAGTTGCACTGGCCTAATCCGGTTATGCCGATAACTGAGACCGTCAAGGGCTTGAAGATGCTGCTCGACGATGGAATAATCCGCAACGTGGGAGTATCCAACTTTTCGCTCAACCAGTGGCGGAGTGCCGAAATTGCGCTTGGCAAGCCGATAATCTCCAATCAGGTGCATTTCTCACTTTTGACTAGAGGGCCTGAAACTGATCTTGTTCCATTCGCGCAGGCCAATAACCGGATAATCATCGCCTACTCGCCACTTGAGCAAGGGGTTTTAAGCGGCAAGTACAGCTCAATTAACCGTCCAAAAGGAATGCGGTCAGCCCGCAAATTCTTCTTCCCCACCAACCTTGACCGCCTCAGGCCATTGCTTGACAAGCTGGGTCAGATTGCTGCAGGTCACGATGTTTCAAGTGCGCAGGTTGCCCTCGCCTGGCTGATATCAAAGCCAAATGTCGTTGCCATACCAGGCGCGGCAACCGTTGCCCAGTTGGAGTCCAATGTCGCCGCGGCCGACATCGACCTTTCCAAGGATGAAATTGAGACACTGGACGAGATGTCTGACCAGTTCGAACCAGTTGGTCCAGGCGCTTTTCTCACGGACCTGAAGACTTTCGCAAAGCGTCGTTGAGTAGCAACTGCCAGGAAGTTTCTCAGCATGCAAGCTATTTAAACAGATTGCACTCTTGAACTGGTGGCTGAGGTGTTCCTGGGGTTGAGGATATACCCAAGGCCCCAGTGCGGTTGCAATCTGGCGATGTGTTGTGGGGTCTGTATCGTTGAGGCCTTACGTGCTTAGGGCAGGGCTGATGAACCTTGCCTGGGGCCAGTACCAGAAAGCCAGGTAAGGTCGCATGCCAAACTAGTAGTTGCCGTATGCGCAAGTATTTGCTTACGCGATCTATGAGAAAATGCCAATCACAAGCACCAAAAGCAGAACTAGGCCTAGATAAAGGAGGTAGAGGTTCATAGACCCCATTTGCATCTTTGAAGTCTTTTCGGACGCCCATCGAACAAGGCGAATGATCGGCATGAAAAGAAGCGGACCAAATATTGGTGCTTCGGAATACTCAAAGCTGAGTTGTCTTATGAAGTACCCTTTCTCATTGGCGTCGGAGCCGACAACGGTTTTTGAGCGGTATGCGAAGCTGTAGAACCGCCTCATCGCGTTGGAAAAGACTAGTGGGGTGGTATTGCTCTCAGCCGGAACTGTCTCCAAGCCCTGGGCCCATAGTGGAACTTTTTGGTAACTTCGAATCCCATTTGGTCGAATACGTATAAGGGCAATTGGAATAAGAGCCATTAGGGCACCAACTATCAAGAGAAGAATTGGCGAAATGAACGCAAATTTCGATGAGAGCGGGATGAGCAATAAGCCATCAACCATGTGCTTTGCTGCATTTGGAGAACGTGTCCATGACGCAAGAGAAAGTGATTTGATCCACCATGTCATTCCAGCGGAGTAAATGAGGGCAATCAGCCCAATTCCCAAAGTTGCAAATGGGCGTAGCCTCTGATTGCCCGGAGCCGCAATGAGATTGTCCGAAACGGCCCTCTGCTTTCCCAGCATTCCAACACCCAGAACCTTTACCATCGTTGCAAGTGAGATCGCGGCGATCAATGCTATTCCGGCGCTACCCAAAGCCAGGGAGACCCTGCCAATTGAATTCGACAATCGAAAACCCTGAAACATGGTTTGAAACAGAAACCATTCGCTAACGAATCCTGCCATGGGCGGCATTGCCGAAAGGCTCATTCCGCCCAGAATTGCTCCTACGCCGAGAGTCCATGGCGCTCTAGATAGAGCGCCATGCTGGGAAATCTCATAAGTGCCGCTTGTGCTATGAATATGCTCGGCGGTGAGCATCAGCGAGCCTTTGGCGAGGGAGTGGCCTCCCAAATGTATTAAGCCGACGATCCAGGCAAGATCGGACAGCTCGGAGAGGCCGGCGGATCTAAACATTATTGCCGCGCCCAGAGCTGCGGTGGCGAGTCCGGCGTTCTCGGCAGTTGAGAACGACAGGAGCCTGCGCCAGTCATTTTGCTGAAATCCGTAGAGAATGCTTAGTATCGCAGAAATCACCCCTGTTGAAAGGACCAAAACTCCGAACCCGATTGGGGTTGTTGAGGCGGGCATCCAGCTGAGCAGCGCGCGGCCCAGGGAAAACCAAGTAACGTTCAATACAATTCCCGACAGTATGGATCCTGATGCGCCACTTCCGCTTGAATAGGCTGGGGGAAACCACTCGTAAAACGGCAATAATCCCAACTTTGCTCCGAAGCCGATGAGGAATAGAACTCCCAACCCAGCACCAGCCAGTGAGGAAAGGTGTAGCCAGGAAGTGTGCCAAGACGCGAAGTTGGGATTCTGGGCGCCGAGTACCAAGACACCGAGAAGAAGGGCTACGCTTCCAACTTCGAGCAGAGAAAGCATGAACAGGTTCGATTGACCTGCCTCCGGGAGTTTGGTCCGCCGGTCGTTGAGCAAGAGGTATGCGCCGCTCAGGCTCATAACCTCCCAAGCGATCAGGAACGAGATCCCGTCCTGAAGTCCTGCCACGCCAACCGCACCAAGGATCGCCAATGCGGCCCCTGCGTACCAGCCCTGTGAAATTCGATCATGCGATACGCTAAGGCCAGCTAAGAGAGCCGGCACCAATCCCCAGATGATAAGCCAACTGGCCGAAGGATTCAATGCAAAACTGACAGTAAGGCCTTCGCTGGAGAGTAGTGCAGCGGGATGGGTGCCATGTGAAAGCGATGAGGCCGCTCCCGTCAACAGCAGCACAATTCCCAGTGCAAAAGCAAATTCGGTCAGATAGAAGGCCCGTTTCGCCGAGGCTGCAAGGCATGTGGCAATTAACGAAATGCAGCCAGCGAGGATAAGGTCATTGCTCATACACGCCTCCATGCAGTCGTTGGTTAATTCGGTCAGTCAGCAGCAAAAGTCCGTGAATGAATGCCGCCGGCGTAGGGGGGCATCCTGGAATGGAAATATCCACTGGCAGGTGTATTTCCAAGCCGGACCCGCCGGAGTATCCCAAATCGAAAGGCGCGCCGGATATTGGACATGTGCCTCCGGCAATGACGAAGCGAGGGCGGGGCATGGCCTCGTAGGTCCGCAGTAGCGGACCTTTCATCTGAGGAACCACCGGTCCGGTGACGAGCAAAACATCTGCGAAGCGAGGCGATGGGGTGAAAAAGATTCCAAGCCGATGGAAGTTGTAGAACGGATTGTTCAGCGCCTGGAGTTCCGATTCGCAACCGTTGCATGATCCAGCATCGACGTGTCTGACGTGCAGGCTCCCTTTGAAGATTGAGCTGATCCGAATTCGCAGTTCATCGTTTTCATCGCTATCCGCACCTTCTTGGACGATAAGGTCCTGTCTTGATTTTGAGGCGAAAGTCAAATTTGAAGAACTCTGCAATGCTTCGCTTGGGCAAGATGCAACACATATTTGGCAGTTGATGCATCTTCCGTAATCCAAGGTGACAGATTCTTCATTGTGTGCGCCAGTTTTAGCTGAGAAAGCTCCGGTGGGACATTTCAGGATGCATTCGCGACATGCGGGTAGGCAGTCTTGCGGATGGAAAGTCGGAAAGCCGAGCACCTTATCCTGACCATCGTTCTCTCCCGATGCCGGCCATTTGGTGGTGGCCTTTCCCGCAGCAAGGCCCTTCAACGTCCAGTTCTTCACGCTTTCCTACCTATCCGCTCCAGCAATTGTGAGGCCAAAACTTGCCTCATTTATGGCGTAGTCCATCATGTTGGAGGAGTGAACCGTCAGCGGAAACACCTTCCAGTTCGAGAATGATGCCGATTTGATCTTCACTCTTTCGAGAAGCCCATTTCGAATTCGGACCGCGTAGAAGCACGATCCTCTTGGACCTTCCGTCCAACCAAGTCCGTCCGCAAGGTCGGGTTGGGAAGCCGGACCTACCGCTGCGGTCTCTCCTGGCTCAAGGAGGTCAATAGCCTGCCTTATCAGATCGAATGCACTAATCAGCGCCTCGCCTCGGACCTGCGATCTCGCAAGAGCATCACCACCGGTCCGGATCGGAATTTCCAAGGAAAGTCTCTCGTACATAGAGTACGGATGGTGAACCCGCAAGTCCCTCTTGATTCCAGATCCATGTGCCACTGGACCGGTGGCGCCGAAATCGAAGGCGACATCAGCTGGCAGCC
>JAJYDM010000010.1:0-2989 GCA_021777475.1 Actinomycetes bacterium
GCCCGAGCTGATAGAACTTTCAATGCTCGTTGCGACGCCTAGAGCCTTTTGCGAAGTACTTACGTCGGTACCAATGCAAATAAGTGCTTCAACCCCCGTAGTGAAGGCCTGCCGGGCAAGTTCAATCGGATCGTCCTCGGTATGTATGTGGCAGTGCGTATCCACCCACATGGCATATCTCCTCAAAGAGTCACTAAGCTGAGTCGCTATTTCCTTCTTGGAAAAAGCGGCGTACCTTTTTTAATCGTCCTGGCCGAACGATAAAGGCCCCAGGTCAACGAGGAAAGGGCACCTTGGTCGTTCGGAGAACCAGCCAACCCTATGCGCGTCCACACTTCGCAGGACGTATCCGGCATCACGGGGTAAATCGTTATGCAAACCAGTCTTAGACACTCCAACGCATCACCAAGGACGCTATCAAGTTCCTCGCCTGGTTCGAGCTTCCAGGGAGCCACGACTTCGAGACGCGCGTTGGTCTCATGTATTAGTGACCAAACAGCCTCGAGAGCGTCCTGTGGAGCAAACTCGTTCCATGATGCCTCTGCCCGGTTCAATGCATGAGTCGCAAATAAGGCAAGTGGCGAATCGCTAGCTGGTTGGGGTGCGTGACCATCGAGTTTGTTTGCAACAACTGTTGTGACCCTCTGAAGCAAATTTCCAAGATTGTTGGCCAGGTCCGAATTGTACCGCGCTGTCAGCGCTTCGTATGTGAAGTCGCCATCCGAACCGAAGTTGGTGTCTCGCAGGAGATAATATCGAACCGCGTCAAGACCAAAATCTTCAACAAGCTCAAGCGGATCAACTTTGTTGCCAGCAGATTTTGCCATTTTCTCACCTCCGACCAGAAGCCAGCCGTGCACGAAAATATTTGCAGGAGGGTCTATTCCCGCCGCCATGCACATGGCTGGCCACCAGACACAGTGAAACCTGATTATGTCCTTGCCGATGACATGATGCACGCTGGGCCACCAAGCGCTGAATCTGTCAGCATCCCGCCCATAGTCAATGGCCGTAAGATAGTTGATCAGTGCGTCATACCACACGTAAAAGACATGCTGGTCATCCCAGGGTACAGGCACTCCCCAATCTATTGACGTTCGCGTTATCGAAATATCCTGAAGACCTTGGCGGATGAACCCGAGGGCCTCATTGCGCTTTGAAGGCGGCCTGACGGCATTCGGAGACTTTTCGTACCACTCAAGGAGCCGATCGGTAAACGCCGACAGTCTGAAGAAATAGTTCTCTTCCTCCATAACCGTCACCGGACGGTTATGGATAGGACAATTCCCATCAGAAAGCTCGGACTCCTGGTAGTAAGCCTCACAGGAAATACAATAAAGTCCCCTGTAGATATCTTTGTAAATATAGCCATTCTCGTACACCGAACTCAAAAATGCCTGTACTGTTTCGTAGTGCCTTGTTTCGGTCGTCCTAATGAAGTCATCGTAAGAAATGTTGAGCTTCCGCCACGCATCTTGAAACCGAGGTGACAGCAGGTCAGTCCATTGTTTCGGGGACATCCCATTTTCGGCTGCCGCCTGTGCAATTTTAAGACCATGCTCGTCAGTGCCGGTCAAGTAGAACACTTCTTCACCGCGCAATCGGCGCCAACGCGCAATTGAGTCGGTCGATACCATGGTGTATGCGTGACCAAGATGAGGCACGTCATTCACGTAATAGATAGGAGTAGTTATGAAAAACCTCGACACGACATGCACCTTAGCAATAAATGGGGACACGGCGGCTATAAGAGGGTGGATGATCTTCGGCATTTCAAAATAGAACTTTGTCTTGGCCAAGAGAGACCTTGTCGGCCAAAATCGCCCACAGACAGTTTGATCTAACCTTCATTCAGATTTGCTGGACTTACTTTGGGCCGCAACAAGCATGTTGTAAACCTGGTTCTTCCCTACGCCGGTTAGTTCCGCGAGTTCCTCCGCCAGCAGCCGGGTGCTTCCCGTGCCGCTGCTAAGGACTGCGATAACCTTCTCAAGAATCTGCAATCCCCCGGATGAAGGCTCATCATGTTTCGCTGCCCCAAAAACAACGACAAACTCGCCACGTTGGGCGGCAGAACTGAAATGAACTAAAGCGTCACTGACCTTTCCGTAGAAGAGTTCCTGATGAATCTTCGTCAGCTCTCTTCCAATAAAGATTGGATGGTTTTCTCCATAGATCTCCACTGCGTCGGCCAGTAACGACCCGATCCTATTGGGCGACTCGAAGGCAATGACAGGAAGATCGCCATCGGCCATGGACCTTAGGACCTTGCTGCGCGCACCGGATTTCACAGGCAAAAAGCCGAGAAATGAAAAGCCGGTCTCGCATAGGCCAGACAGGGACGCCGCCAAGATTGGAGCGGATGGCCCAGGAATGGCGTCAACCCGCAGTCCAGCGCGAGTAACCGTCCGAACCAGCTTCGCCCCGGGATCAGAAATCCCAGGCATACCGGCGTCGGTCGTATACACGACAGTATTACCGGACCTAACCAACTGCACTACCTTCACACTTA
Organism: Actinomycetes bacterium; assembly: GCA_021777475.1. Lineage (GTDB taxonomy): Bacteria > Actinomycetota > Acidimicrobiia > Acidimicrobiales > Acidimicrobiaceae > SCQM01. The sequence continues at coordinate 2,513 of JAJYDM010000010.1, forward strand.
GAAGTTCCTCTTTGTTGGCATCAACCGCAAAAATGTGTTTGTTCGTTATGCGAAGGTGAGATAGGAGAACGCGCAACCTTCTCGTATCCTCTGCGGCGATCGTATCGGCATCTCTAAGTGTCTGGATTGCACGTTCGGAAAGATCCGATAAGTTCCCAAGAGGCGTACCGAGTAGGATCAACACCCCACCGATGTGATTTACTGCCTCAGATTTTGATCCATCACGACTTGAGTTCAAACTGATCGCCTTCAGATAATCCAAACCTACGCACGATGTCTTCAGGTATAACGACTGTGACTTTGGTGCGGGCGGTTGGAAAAGAAATTCTGAGTCCAGACAGCCTTGTGATCCTTATCGCCTCGAGAGCGCCATCAAGTTGTATCGCAACCAGAGGCTGCCTCGAGCCAAGCCCCAGCACTGGAAGCCTTCCATATAGCACTGCCGCTCCTGTCCACGACCTGTCTATCCGGTTCGGA
>JAJYDM010000010.1:2999-42822 GCA_021777475.1 Actinomycetes bacterium
ACTCTGCTTAGAAAAGCCACTGCTTCTGAACACGATGCAAGCACATGACCGTGATGGACCACCCATAGGGGCGAACCATTGGGCAGCCTGCCAGAATCTCCGTTAGACGTTGAACCTGATCTCGAGAACATCACCGTCTTTTACTTCGTAGTCTTTTCCTTCTACTCCCAGTTTGCCTTGATTCTTTGCCGCACTCCAGGAACCTAGCTCCAATAATTCATCCCAGTGGATCACCTCGGCCCGTATGAAGCCTCTCTGCAGATCCGAGTGAATCACACCCGCACACTCTGGGGCCTTCGCTCCAGCCCTGAACGTCCATGCCCGTGACTCTTTGTCACCAGTTGTGAAAAACGTCCGCCTTCCCAGCATATGGTATGCAGCTTGCGCCACCCTCGGTAGCGCGCCCTCACCAAGGCCCAGACCGGTAAGCAGCTCCTCACGCTCGCTTTTTTCCAGTGCCATCGCCTCGGATTCAAGTTGGACGCAGACACCAAGAACGTCGATCGATCCGCCAGCGGTAGCGCGAACTTGGTCACAAATCTCCTCAGATCGATCAAGCTGATCTTCGCCGAGGTTCACTACAATCAAGACGGCCTTATTTGTAAGCAGGAAGGATCCTCTCAGGATCTCTCTGACCTCAGACGAAAGCGTACTCTTGTATATGGGAGTTCCCTCGGTGAGTACACCAATGGCCTTTTCAAGGGCCTCGACTTCGGGCAGTAGAGACTTGTCGGCACGCGCCGACTTTCTGCGGCGTTCGACCAATGATTCGCATGCGGTCAGATCGGCCAATACGAGTTCGAGTTCAAGAATTCCAAAAGCTTCTACTGGCTCAGACTCTCCTGGCACATTTTCGTCCTGAAATGCCCGAAGAACTATGCAAAGCGCGTCAACTTCTCTGACCCCAGCAAGAAATCTATTGCCCAATCCCTCACCGGCATTCGCCCCCGCGACAAGTCCCGCAATATCTACGAACTCGACGTGCGCGTAAACGGTCTTCTTGCTGTTCGACATTTTACTGAGAGCATCAAGCCTCCTATCGGGCACAATGGCAACTCCGGAAAGAGTCTCAGTTGTCGAGAATGGGTGCTGGGCAACGACTGCGGATCCCCCAGTTAGTGCGTTATAAAGTGAGGACTTCCCAGAGTTTGGAAGTCCGATCAGGCCAAGTCTTTCCACCGGCACAAGGCTAGTCGCCCCTAGCGACTACCTGATGATCAAAACTCATGAGTTGGAAATCATTTACCGCCAAATTGTACAATCATGGTGACTAGGGCGATCAGGAAGATCAGGTCGAGGATCATGGCTCCCCTTGCAAGCTTCTTTGCATGCAACTGAACAGCCCCGGCCTCGGATGCAGAACCGATAAGTTTGGCAATCCTGCGTTCAGATGGCCACACCAGACTATGCGCAACTGCGATTGCCGCAATCCACGCCGCGATGCCGGTAAGAACCCAAGGCCTCACTAACTCCGACGTTCCCCGAGATACACCAATCATGATCAATCCGAACACAGGTACCAGATAAATGAGCTTCTCCGCAATGAATCTGGGCGATGTGAAATACCTTGTCGCGGAATCAGATGCGGTTGGGTACAGTTGGCCGGCGTAGATACCAGCCAATCCATTGGCTCCAAAGCCGCCAATAGCGGCAACTATATGAGCGAGAAGAAACAGGTCATAGATTGGGCTCTTTGACCCTAGATCCATGAAGCTCTCTTTTTCTTGGCAAGATCCAGAATCACATTCCCTACAACATCCACCGCGTGCTCAACTTCTTCAACGGTGGTGGTGACTCCTAAAGACAACCTCAGAGACCCCAAAGCCTCGCTCCTCGATCTGCCCATCCCTAATAGAACGTGCGAAGGATTGAGCGCACCTGACGCGCAAGATGAACCAGCGGACGCGTACACATTGGCGGAGTCAAGCATGAAAAGAATCTCTTCCGAATTCAGCCCAGCAAAGCAGTAGTTCGTAATGTTGCACATCTGAGGCCCTCCGACTCCATTTGGCTCAATAGCGGGCAACATGGCAGCAAGCCCACCCCTGAGTCTTCGAGTCAGTCCAGCAATGCGCCCGACGTTTTCATCCCGGCCTGTTACAGCTTCGCGCATGGCCACCGTCATGGCGGCTATTCCAGCCAGATTCGGAGTACCCGATCGAAGTTCACGCTCTTGACCACCACCATGCAATATTGCCCGCAAAGGACTGGACTTCTTTACTGCCAGGGCCCCAGTTCCCTTTGGCCCGCCAAATTTATGCCCTGAGATTGAAATCATGTCGAACCCTTTGCCCAAACCGGCAACATCGAGGTAAGCCGGGGCCTGTACCGCATCCGAGTGCAAAAGAGCGTCGGGCGCATACCGTTTGACGAGTTTTAGTACCTCGGCCAGAGGCTGCACCACGCCGGTTTCATTGTTGGCCATCATCACCGAAACCACGCCGACATTGCCACCATTGTCCTTGAGATACGACTCCATCTCATTTAGATCCACTACACCTTCAAATGTGGCGCCTATCAGCACGCCACCGGACTCCTTGACTGACTCAATAACAGCATGGTGTTCAATCGCAGTTGACAGGGCTATCCTGCCTTTGCTTAAAGAACCGAGAATTGCTAAATTGTCTGCCTCGGTACCACCTGAGGTGAAGACCACTTCGGAGACACCAACGCCAAGGTAGCCTGCAACTTCCTCACGGCACGATTCAAGAAGATTTTTTGCCGCCCGGGCGGCTTTGTGTGTGCCAGACGGATTGCCGGTTAACGCTGAAGCTTCGATCTGAGCGCTCAGAGCGACTGGATTCATCGGGGTTGAAGCAGCATGGTCCAAATATATCTCCACACTGTCGATACTATTGGCAAAAGGTGATGCCTTGGATGGCATGCCATGCGTCAATTTGTCCAAAAAGCTTTGCCAGAGTGCGCATGGAGAAGTTGCACAACACCGAAGCCTTCAAATAATCTTGGGATGAATTTTCCTTATGGCCAAAAGACGCGCTGACCCCATCAACATCCATCGACGTCCCTTAGCCCGGACAAAAGGGGGGGTCGCCCTCAGCACCTATTCACAAGGCAGATAACCGCGAGCCTGAAGGCGCTGTCCGCTGTAGCCTCCTGGGGGCATCCCGAGGTGATTACACTTCTGCAACGGAAGGAACCGGGGATGCCGAGTTCACCAAATTCCAATTTGACATTAAAGAGCAGCGATAATGGTGTTATAACTAAAGGAAAGAATTACAGAGTTGCAACTCCATTGCAGAGAGACAATCTCGATATGAAAAACGAACTTAGACTTGATCCGCTGACAGGCCGATGGGTGGTCGTGGCCTATGAACGCTCTGCTAGGCCATCTTCTTTTTTGGATCGCGACACAAACATCCAAAAGGGCTCGATCATAGAGTGCCCTTTTTGCCCGGGGCATGAAGAAGACACCCCGCCAGCATTGGAAACTTATTCCGAACAGGGACACTGGCTGCTCAGAGTGGTTCCAAATAAGTACCCGGCATTTGTTGGCAACGAACCAATGGTAGCAATTACCAAAGGCCCAGTCTTTACCACGGCGCCGGCCTCAGGAATTCACGAAGTCATAGTGCTTTCGCCGGACCACAATCTGGGCTGGTCCGACTTGCCCAATGACCAAGTCAAGCTGGTGATGAGAGGGATCCGCGACAGGATCAATGCGCATAGCGACTCTCATGTAGTAAGGTATTCGCAGGCGATCGTCAACTCCGGTCGAGAAGCCGGAGCTTCGCTTGAACATCCCCATGGTCAGTTACTCGCGACTTCATTTGTCCCCAGGGAGATTACAGATGAGTTGGCTGGCTTTTCCAGATTCCTGGGAGGCTGCGTACTTTGCGCCACAATGGAGGCCGAGGCGGCGGTTGACGACCGCATTGTCCTTGAAGACTCAGAGACTGTAACGATCTCACCATTTTGGGCTTCGCAGCCATACGAATTGCTGATAATTCCGAAGAACCACCAGGAACACATACATAAAGCCAGCGAAAATGAGTTGGACTCGATAGCCCTTTCTGTCAAAACCACCCTCCTCAGCCTCAGAGAACACCTTGGCGATATCGCCTACAACCTCGTGTTTCACTCCTCTCCATATAGGGAACATGGCCGATTCCATTGGCACGTTCATATAGTTCCAAAACTCACGACAAGGGCCGGATTTGAACTTGGCACTGGAGTGATGATCAACATTGTGCCACCCGAAAAAGCTGCCTCCGAGTTGAAGGCAATATTAAGTCGCACAGACTGACGGACCTGCGAGCCAGGGATTTCAAGACTTCTCATAGATTTGGCAAATCCAGAAGCTGGCCCTGAACCGAGTCATTGGTGAGGTCAACATCCTTCTGTCCGTGCATCAACCTAAGACCTGCAGCCTGCTACAGGTTGGCGGATTCGACCACCACTGGAGTCCTGTAATTTGCCCGCGTCCGTTAGTCGAACGAAATCTCGCTGAACGCTTTGATGTGCAGTCCCACTCCATATCACTTGATCGAGACCTGTCCAGCCTTAACATCTTGTCGCCTTAGACAAAATAATCTGAGATGCGCACACCCAACTCCAACCACGGAATCACAAATGCATAATCGCGCAATCAGCAACACACTGCCAGCCAAATCCGCCTAAATTAGCCTGTTAAGGAGAGGGGCGTAATGAACAGGGGCGATGTCGCGCAGGTGAACGCTAGTGAGAACTGGCGGAGTGGAGACAAAAAGGTTGTTGGGCTTCTTACATTTTCACACGCAGTCCAACACTTTTATGCCGCAGGTCTAGCCCTGACCTATCCATTCGTGATCAGGCAGTTCCATATCTCCTACTCCTCACTGGGATTCGTCCTGGCCGTATCAGGCATCATTGGTGGCCTTTTGCAGGGTGCGGCAGGTTTAGTGAGAAGGTACTCGGCTCGATTTCTTCTTTCAGCACAGAACCTGTCATTGGCAGTTTTTACATTGTTAGGGGCATTCTCACCTGGATTTGCCTTTTACGGATTCATGCGATTCATGGGCGCACTGGCACTTTGGCCGCAACACCCAGTTGGATCAGCATATTTGTCTGAAATGTTCCCCAAGAAAAAGGGGACCGTACTGTCCTGGCACACCACCGGAGGAACGATCGGAACCCTTCTCATTCCAATTGCCACAACCTCAATAATTGCAAGTTATGGTTGGAGAACCGCATTGGTGGCACTTTCAGTTCCGATGGCAATTGGCGGTTTCGTCGTAATCGGCAAGCTCCCGCTTGAACCAAGTCACGTGAAAGGTTCCGTAGCCCACAAACAGGCACAACGCCAACCAGGAAGTCCTTCGATCATATCAATTATACTGGGGAACAAATCTGCGTTGGTCGTCATCGCCGCCTCCACCGTCTCTGCAGCAGGCAGAGGACTTGGGGTCCTGAGTGCCTTCGCGCCTATCTACCTGAAGGATGGGGCCGATCTCTCGACTGTCACTGTCGGTCTTGTCTATACAGTTCTCGTGGCCGGAGGCGTCGTTGGACCTCTTATCGCAGGCTGGTTATCGGATAAAATTGGACGGAAGGGAGTTCTGATTGCCGCCTATCTTGGTGGAGCCGTATCGATGATACTCTTCGTCCAGAAGTACTCGTCGGTCTGGAGCCTTGCAGGAATATCTTTGATCATGGGCGTACTGGCGTATTCCGAGACTCCACTGATCCAGTCCCTCTTTTCCGATGCAATTGGACCGAGCCAGGCCCGTGCAGCTTTTGGAATATTCTTTGCTGTGGCCTACGGTGTGGGCGCATTATGGCTTGCCCTGGTAGGCGTGGTTATCGATCGCTACAGCTTCCAGGCCGCCTTCTATGTTATGGCCGCTTCATTTGTCATAGCCGCACTGATGATAACGCCAAAATTCGTGACGGCGCGTCATATGCACACTGGCTGAAACCCAACCCAGACAACCTATTAAATGGATGCATGGAGCAACCCGTCTGGAATCAATTCATCCAAGATTCATTTCGAAAGTTGAATTCGTATTGAATCGACTGTAAACCCTTCGATCATTATCGCTCATCTCATCTCCAGGAGACCAGTCCAGTCTCTCGTTATCGTCGGAGAGGACTTCCATACATAACCGACAAACGATATCTACAGAAATCTCTTCACCACAGTCTTTGTGAGAAATTGAAACAGGATGCCCCTTGCCCTCGTAGATATTTTTGTCACCCCACTGCTTGATGGCAAGAAGGATTATCTTCAGGTCTTTCCCACTCTCAGTAAGCACGTACTCATACCGTTTGGGCTTGACCTGATAGAGCTTTCGTTCAAGGATTCCAAAATCCATTAAGCGTCTGATTCGTGCCGCCAAAATATTTCGGGCGATACCAAGGTGCTCCTGAAAATCATCAAAGCGCCTGATCCCCATGAACGCATCCCTCACAATCAGAAGCGTCCACCAATCCCCTACAATTTCAAGACTTCGTGCCAAAGATGACTTGGCATTTTCAAAACTCGTTCGGCGCAAAAGGTTCTCCCCTGTTCTTTAACTGGCGCAATTAGATCTTGAAATTGACTACCCCCCTCTCAGCTGCATAACAGCGTCCCCTAATGAATCCTGCCCCCCTTGCGAAGAAACTTGGAACTAACATACCCAAAAGCCTCTTCATCAGCAATTGTGACTCCGAACAGCACTAACATGCCACCGAAAATGACATTGAGAGTGACAATTCCACCAAAAAACAGTCGCGCCACTATGGCCGCAAAGATCGGCTCCGTCGAAAATATTACCGCTACTTGGGCCGGAGACACAATCACCTGGTAATAGTTCTGCGCCCAAAGGGCAAAGGCGGTACCGAGAACCCCGTTGAACACAAGTGCGAGAACTACCGTCAGTGAACTTATCGCCTTGGTGCCACTAAATCCAGCATTAACACTAAAAAATGAGACTAATGATGAAATTGCCACGACAGTTACGATTTCCACGAACGCCAACCAGGTGGCATCGATCGACCCCATGATCTTATCAACCGCAATTATGTCAACAGCGATCAGGAAAGCCGAAAACAATACAAGCCAGTAGCCCGATGTGGGAGACAATAGTCCCCCGCCAGCCACGAAACCCAGGCCTACCATCGCAACTAGGACGCCAAGCCATATCCTCCAGGAGACTTTTGACCTGAATAGCAGCCATGCAATTATGGGCACCATGACTACATTCGTACCGGTGATAAACCCCGTGGCGGCAGTCGTCACCATCTTCAGGCCTGCCGACTGGAGGTAGAAGATCCCATAGAGCACCCCGCCGAGCACTATCGACCAGGAAGTGTTCGCAACGGTTATCGAACCCTTCCTGATCCTCGGCAGGAAGGGCGTCAAAACCAGAGCCGCAACTGCAAATCGCAGTGCCAGAAACTCATTTATTCCTACAATAGCCTGAGCATCCTTGGTAAAAGAAAGGGTAGCTCCCCATATCCCGGCAACGCCAAGCAATACCGCTGCTCCCGTGCGGTCTGATCGAGGAATTTCGAATCCCATATAAGCGCTATTGGGAATTAGTTTGGAGGTCTGTCACAGCCATGGCTCCGGACGTTATTAGGCGGCTATTCCCCTACGAAGACGGCCTTGCCCGGTCCATTTGTGAGAAATGAACTTACGCCTATTTGAGCATCCTTGGTGCCAAACACTTCAGAGAATACGAGGCGTTCCACGTCCAATCCATGCTGTAGGGTACCTGCCAGACCGATATCGATTGCTTTCTTCGACAGCCCTTGTGCCAGGACTGCCCCTTTGGCAAAGCTGAGGGCCCAATTGTACGCCTCGGTGAAGACCTTGTCCGGCTCAAAGACCTTGTCCACTAGACCAATCTCAAGTGCCTCCTGGGCGGAGACAGCCCGCCCTGAAAAAATGAGGTCCTTTGCCTTCGCCGCTCCAACCAACCGCGGCAACCGCTGCGTTCCACCACCGCCAGGTATGAGGCCTAACAGCACTTCAGGCTGGCCCAGTCTCGAATCGCTGGCGGCAACTCTGAAATCACAGGCCATGGCCAGTTCGCAGCCTCCACCAAGCGCGAAGCCATTTATAGCTGCAATAGTTACCCTGGGGATGCTTGCCACTTTATTCAAAACTTCGTGAAAAACCCCCGCAGTCTCTATCGCCTCTTTGATGCCGCCAAACTCAGAAATGTCTGCACCAGCCGCGAAAATACGTTCGCCTCCGTGAATAACCATCGCGTGAGGTGGCGAAGCCAAAAGCTGATCGGCGATTTCACCTAGTTGACGAAGTAACTCCTTTGAAAGTGCGTTGGCCTTCGGCCTGTCCAATCTAACTATGGCAATGTCGTTTGAATCTACTTCGACACTCACAAATTTCCCTGAATCAGACATGTTACTCCTTTGACTGGCTAATGTTCAGAACTGCAGACCTCTAACCGCCTTCAACCTTGAGAAGCTCACTCGCAAGCGAGTAAGGATCGATCTCGCCGTTGATCAGTTTGGCAATTTTTGGTGAAAACCAAGGATCAGACATCATTTGATCCACCTTACGATTTGCCTCGGCACGTACAATACGAGTCAGTTCCTCTAAAATGCGCGACTTTCTCCTCTTTTGGCCCATCCCGCTACGCTCCAAATATTCGCGATGAGATTCGATGGCCTCGAAAACTTCTCCCATTCCTTTGCCCTCGGTGGCAACCGTTTCGATGATTGGAGGTATCCAGCCCTCGAAGGTGGACATCTCTAGCATGAGTTCGATATCTCGCCTCGTCTCCCTGGCACCGGCTCGATCCGCTTTATTGATTATGAAGAGATCCGCAACCTCCATAAGTCCTGCCTTATTCACCTGTACAGCGTCACCCCAACCAGGCGTTAGAACGACTGTAACCGTATCGGCAGCCCCTATCACTTCCACCTCGACCTGACCCACACCAACAGTCTCAATGAAAACGTAAGGGAACTTGACCGCGCTCAACACCCGAACTGCGTCGGGCACTGCCAAGGCCAGACCGCCCAAGTGGCCCCGGGTGGCCATAGAACGGATGAATACCCCACTATCGGTCGCATGCTCCTGCATTCTGACCCTATCACCAAGAATTGCTCCACCGGAAAACGGCGAAGTGGGGTCAACTGCAATGATTGCAACTTCCCTTGAACGGCTTCGGACCTGAGAAATCAATCCGTCGGTAAGAGTTGACTTTCCCGCTCCGGGAGCACCGGTAATCCCGACAACGTAGGTGTCGCCGCCGTGACCCCAGGTGAGCTTTGCTAATTCACGCGCCCGTGATCCACCTCTTTCAACAATGGAGAGAAGCTTCGCCAATGCAACTCGATTCGACTGCTTGGCCTGCACCAAGAGCTGTTCCGGATCATATACTACCAACGCTCACCGACTCCTGAAAATATTGAAACCTGCCAACGCGACACTTGAAAGCCTAAATTGGATTTCAATGAAACGCCACTCAGAGGCGCTCGATATCTGCCCCAACCGCCCTCAAACGACCTGGAAAGTCTTCATAACCGCGTTCGATATGTGAGGCCCCTGTCAGAATCGTCTCGCCGTCGGCGGCCAAACCAGCAAGTGCCAAAGCAGCGGCGGCCCTAATATCGGTGCCTTTTACCTGGGCTCCCGACAAACGTGCTACTCCTCGGATCACTGCGTGATGACCTTCTGTCCTAATGTCGGCTCCCATTCTTCTAAGTTCATCGACATACTTGAATCTTCCCGTAAAAAGGTTCTCCGTCACAATTGATACTCCGTCAGCGACACTTAACATCGACACAACGAACGGCTTGTAATCTGTCGCCACGCCCGGATATGGCAACGTTGCCACATCGGTTGCGTTGAGCCTTTCGCTGCAAATGACGTTTAGCCCGTCAGAAGTGTGAGTTATCGTGAGCCCGATAGCGACAAACTTCTCAAGGACCATGTCCATATATGCGCTAGGAGCACCGATCAAGGTCACGTTTCCGCCTGCAAGTCCAACCGCGGCCGCCATTGTCGCAGCTTCGACACGGTCGGCAATGACTTTGTGATTAGCGGGCCTCAGCCCTTCTACCCCATCAACCTCTATGTGTGAAGTTCCAGCACCGTGTATCTTGGCTCCCATCTCATTGAGCATTTGCGCAAGATCGATGATTTCAGGCTCTTTTGCAGCGTTCTCGATGACAGTCGTTCCTTTAGCGAGCACTGCTGCCATCAACACATTGTCAGTAGCGGTATGCGATGGATATTCGAGCACCACCCTGGCACCCACAAGTCCTGGCGTCCTGGCCGAGATGTAACCGTGGGAGGCCTCAAAATTGGCGCCGAGTGCCTCCAGCGCATTTAGATGAAAGTCAATTGGTCGATGACCGAAATCGTCGCCGCCAGGCATTGACAACTCGGTTCTGTGGTAGCGGGCAATGAGAGGTCCCAAAACAACTATGGAGGCCCTAATCTTTTCGACTAGTTCATAAGGGGCCCGCGGCAAAACCTCATTCTCGGGAGGAACAACAATCGTCATCCTGCCGTCGGTGATTTCTGAAACAGATACGCCCATCGAACGCAGGAGATCGGACATGATGGTCACATCTGCAATTTTTGGAACATTCTCAATTACATGCGTTCCAGATGCCAACAGGGTGGCCGCCATGAGCTTAAGGACAGAATTCTTTGCCCCCTTGATCTCAATAACTCCCTTGAGGTGTCGGCCAGGTCGAATTATCAATGCGTCCTTATGCAACTCGAGCTCCCTGTCAAGCTAACATTCCTTAAGTCTCAACGAATATAGATCAAATCTAACCACTCAGGCCGGAAGAGTCCTGTACGAGAGAAAAAGATGCGCAAAAGACACATAATAACCACTTTTAGCGCTTCAGATTTGCCGACCTTCGACACAGAGCTTTCGGGAATAGTGAAAGAACGTCGGAGCGGCTTTTCAAAATCATTCAAATCTGACAAATCTCTTTTTGACGACTACCAACGCCAGCTCATTCCATCTTCGGATTCAGAGTGGCGTGAGGACATAGAGTTCAGCCTGCACGTCCCGGTGATCAGCTGGCTCTTGGCCCTGGGTGTCAAACACCAACTTGGCAGACGCGACAAGAGGAACCTATTCCCATTCTGGCATCCCCCAACCCAAATTGATGCAGAGACCATGCGCACCATATGGACGCTTATCGGAATTTCCTTTCTAAACAGCTATTACGCCACTCTGTTAGGTCAGCTGCTAACATTTATCGCCCGCGAATTCCACAGCTCCACTGCTGCGCAGGGACTCGTACTTGGGGCTTCCAGGTTTGACATAATTCCCGCTCTAATACTCCTCAGTCTTGCGGACCGCATTGGAAGAACCAAAGTGATTCTCTTTTCAACAGCGATGGGGGCCGTATTCTCAACGCTTGGCGCGTTTGCACCAAATCTCTACTTTCTTGCCGGGGACCAGGTGATTACAAAAGCTTTTGCAACCGCCTCGATTCTGCTGATCGCAATAGTGTCATCGGAAAAGGTTCCATCGACAGCCCGGGCGTGGTCCCTTGCAGCACTAGTCATCGGATCAGCGCTAGGAGCAGGTGCAGCCGCGGTCATGCTGCCACTCGCCGGCATATCAGCAGGTTCTTGGAGAATCCTCTATGCGGTTTCCATACTCGCCATATTCGCAATAAAGCCCTTTTCAAAGTATCTGAAAGAATCCCGCAGATTCGAAGTCCTCGCGCACAAAGCCGATCGCAAAGTGGAAACGGGTAGCGCGAAAAAGAACCGGAACGCGCTGATCCTGTTGTCAGTTGCTACGCTTTTGCTAAACATCTTTTACATTCCGGCATCACAGTTCAGAAATGAATTTCTCAGCCACGACAGGGGCTTCTCCGCTACCAGCATCAGCATCTTTACCCTCGTCACCGCGACTCCCGGGGCTATTGGGCTGGCAGTGAGCGGAAGACTGTCCGAAACAAGGGGCCGCAGAATCGTGACCGCGGCCGCATTGGTACTTGGAACAGGTGGTCTCATGCTGGGATTCCTTTCACATGGGGCAGCTATCTGGATATGGGCACTGCTCGGCTCAACTGTTGCACCTGCGACGATACCTTCATTAGGCGTATATTTGACAGAACTATTCCCGACAAAATTCCGCGGCACGGCGAACGGAATTATTGGCATCTGGGCCAGATTGGGGTCAGTCCTGGGAGTGGTAGCCGTTGGTTACCTTGGCTCTACAGTTTTTGACCAGGTAGGCACCCCACTGGCCCTTATGGGTATTGGCCCCATTCTACTTGCGCTACTTGTCATCGTGAAATTCCCGGAGACCAAAGGACTTAAGCTTGAGACTATAAACCCCGAAGACTCCGCCTACCATGACGACTGAAACCCAAGCCCAGTTGAGATCCCAGCAAGGAATCTGTCATATGCAAGAAATTCGGCCTCTATGGTCTCTGACGCAGAAAATCCATGGCCCTCACCTTTAAACAGGATGAACTCTACAGATTTGCCAAGGCTATGCGCATTCTCGACGAATCTCACCACTTGACGATGATTTACCACTGGATCCGAATCACCATGCAAAATCAGAAGTGGAACGTCATCGAGTTCACTTGCCACGACCGACCGGTGCAGATATAGATTGATATCATCGGGCAACCTGCCTATAAGGCGGTCAAAATAACGAGACTCGAACCGATGCGTCGATGCTGCCGATTCGGCAAGGTGAATAAGCGGATACGCCGCGATTCCTCCGCAGAACAGTCCCCTTGTCATACAGACACTTCGCAGAGCGGAATAACCTCCGGATGACCCTCCATTTACCACAATTGCTCCTGGTTCCGCAAGCCGCCGATTTCTAAGATCAGCCAACACCGAAAGAACATCGACGATCTCCGCGACGCCAAAAGCCGTGTCCAGGCTTTCACGAAACGACTTTCCCCAGCCTGTCGAACCGCGATAATCAAAGCTCACCACCTGGAAACCAGCCTGCATAAAGGCAATATTTCGAACCGAATATGTCACCAGGGCCTGATCCGTCGGACCCCCGTGGAACGTTACGATGGTCGGAAGCACTCCGCCCTCACCCTCAGGCCGATAAAGTCGATAAGGCACGTCTATCGGTTTAACAACGGCCAGTTCTCGTCTGAAGTGCGCCTTGACGAAGCTGTGCAGCGAGGTTGAGTATGGTGCGGATCCGAAGATTGGCTCTACTGACGAAGCGGAGTAAAAAGGTTCCGAATATGCGCTCTCGATTTCTGTCCGTTTGCGCGACGGCAACTCATAGCTGACTATGGCACTTGGCGTCTTGGCGCCGGAACGAAGGGCAACCAGAGAACTGTTGGAGGTCTTCACCCCGAAGTGGTGCGCCTTTGCCAATTCGGTCACTTCCGAAGTTGCCAAATTCATAGATACGAGTCGCCCATGACCTGCTTCATTGCGGGAGAAGTAAACACTATTTCCATCACGGGAGAAGTCAAAGGTTCGATTGCCATTTCCCCAAGGGGCACCCCCATGTTCAAACTCCTCATCTACCGCCAAAACCGCACTCCATTTCGAAAGATCGGCCAGCCATAACCTGTGATAGCCATAAACTTCAGCCAGGAATCCAATTTTCTTTCCGTCTGGAGAGAAGCGCGGCTGCGACACGAAATAGTCCCCGCCCGCAATTACGTTAATTACTGGGGAAACGTCCTGGGATTTCAGATCGACGTACACTATCTGGCTGCGCTGCCATGGCATATTTGGGAGTGCCCATTCGTGCCAAATCACGATGTCGCCACTTGGGCTGAGGTCAACATCAAAGACAAAATCTGGACGATCACTGACGAAGTGGCCGACCTCGGTTGGCAGGCCGCCGAAGCTCCGGAACTGACGCGGAACCTCGGAAACCACGATAGGATGGCCGATTCCAGATGTGTCAAATATTGCGACGCGGTCCCCAAAAACGACGCCAGCTATTCTGTCGGCATCCGCGCTAAGAGAGATCTGCGACACTCCAGGACCGCCATATACGTCATCAATCCCGCCAGAAGCCAAGTCGATTTTGGCAATACCACCGGAGATTGTCACAAAGTAGAGGACTGTTCCATCGCCTGATAGCTGGGTTACGCCTGAACCGAAGGCATGCACACCCTTGACGGGAACTTCGTGGATCACTTTCTCAAGCTTCCCGTCCAACTGCGCCAGCACCACATACGACTTGCCAGCCGACTTCCTTATGTATGTTGCAAATCGGCCATCAACGGAAACCTGCGGATCGGCCAGAGAAGCTAAGTGTGCGAAATCGTAGGCTGAAAGCTTCTTAGTGTAACTCACAAAGTTCAAGTTAGTTCATTGACCGAGCCGTGCTGGCCTTAGATAGCCGAAGATTCCCGCCAGGTCCCGAACACCTCTTCGAGCGCGTTCATCACCTCGCCAACCGTCGCCCGAACCCGGACAGCATCGATCAGAAATGGCATCGTATTTTGCGAAGAATCAACTGCTGCCCGCCGAAGATTCCTGAGTGCGCGAATCAAAGCAGCCGAATCTCTTTGCGACTTAACCTTGTTCAAGCGTCTCTTCTGTTCCGCCTCGACCTCTTCTCCAATCACAAGAGTCGGTATTTGATCCTCATCGCCTCCACCTTCAAATGCATTCACACCCACGACAATGCGCTTACCCGATGAGATCTTCTTCTCCAGCTGATAAGAGGCATTGGCAATCTCACTGACAAAATAACCATTCTCGATTGCGGCGTATATACCCTCAATCATCGAGCCAGCTCCAAGGTCATCGAGATGGGAGAATACTGCCTCAGCTTGCGCCTCGATTTCATCTGTAAGTGCTTCGACGTAGTACGAACCCCCAAGTGGGTCAGCCACGTTCGCCACTCCGGTTTCGTGAGCGATCACCTGTTGAGTCCGCAATGCAATTCGTGCGGCCTTTTCAGTAGGTAGAGCAAGCACCTCATCCATCGAGTTCGTGTGAAGGGACTGGGTCCCACCCATGACACCGGCCAATGCCTCAAGAGCAGTCCTCACGATGTTCACTTCGGGCTGCTGTGCAGTTAGCGAAACTCCTGAAGTCTGTGTATGAAATCTCAACTGCATCGACTTCACGCTCTTGGCCCCGTAGCGGCCTTTCATCCAGCGAGCCCAAATACGTCGAGCAGCACGAAACTTTGCGATCTCTTCAAAGAAATCAATGTGAGCATTGAAGAAGAAAGAGAGGTTCGGAGCAAAGGAATCAACTTCAAGGCCAGCCTTGATCCCTGCCTCGACATAGCCAAAGCCGTTCGCAAGGGTAAATGCCAATTCCTGCGCAGCAGTGGATCCAGCTTCACGTATGTGGTAGCCGGATACGGAAATGGGATGCCACTTCGGCATCTCATTTGTGCAAAATCGAAAGGTGTCGACGACCAACCTGACAGATTGCCGGGGAGGGAATCTGTACTCCTTCTGTGCCTGATACTCCTTTAGTATGTCATTCTGCAAGGTTCCGCCGAGTAAAGCCCGGTTGATCCCGCGCTCTTCGGCCGCCTGGATGAACATCGCCAAAATGATCGGTGCAGGGGAATTGATAGTCATAGAAGTTGTAACCTTGGACACGTCAATCTTGTCGAAAAGGTCATGCATATCCTCGACCGTGTCAATAGCAACTCCGCACTTTCCAACTTCGCCTTCCGACTTGGGATCATCGGAATCCCTACCCATCAATGTTGGCAGGTCGAATGCAGTCGATAAACCGCTCCCTCCGGCTTTAAGAATCTCACGGAAGCGGTGATTGGTGTCGACCGCGGTACCAAAGCCGGCAAACATGCGCATGGTCCAAAGCTTCGAACGGTACATGGACGCGTGCGGACCGCGGGTAAACGGATACTCTCCGGGCAATTCCGCGGCCTGGTCATAAGAATCCCCGTCAGGATTGACAGGCCCTTTCGGACCGTAAACGGGTGCCAATGACACACCAGAAAGGGTCTCAAATTCGCCATCTCTCAAGGGGGCAGCCCTATAAAGCTCATTCCAAGAACCTGGCATGTAAATGATTCTAATCCAAACCCAAAAAAAACATACGGACCCAAACGATTTATTTCAGGTACCACTTGCGGCGACGGCATGGATGGTTGGAAGAAACCGCAGCCTGTCGGGAGTCACCGTCCGCTCTAGCTACCTTTGGAGAATTGGCTGGAGAAAGCGAGCCGACTGGATCAAGTACCCGACCTCCTTTTCTACCGCCCTCTGGTATGCCAACATGGCGATGGCAGCAAACTGTACTCCGGTGCCGTGGCCGATATAGCAGGTGACTTCATCGGCTGAAGCCCTTCCTGGACGAACGCCAGCGATTACGTCAGCTAGAAACGGATAGCTTTCCCACTCGTGCCCTGGTTCCTTCCACCATCCAGGCGCGGTTTCGTTGAGCTTTATGTGTCGAAGATCCCCAACTATGACATGGACGGTATCTCCGGTACTGCCTACCACCACGGAATCGCATTTGTCCAACACACCGAGGTCTACCTCCTGCTTCTTAATGCAGTTGATATGCATTCCGGGTCTAAGCCACTCTGCCTTTATGGTGGGATGCAGCGAGTTGGTTGCTGAAACGAGAATCTGAGCTGAATCGGCAGCTTCATCGGCGCTGGCTGCCGCCTCAACCTTGCATCCGGTGGCATCCGCCATTTTCGCGACAAATTCCTCCAAATGGGCCCTGTTTGGACTGAAGACTTTCGCTGCCATGTTCGGCTGCACAACCGCCAAAGCTCGGAACTGCGTCTCAGCCTGGTAACCGCTGCCAAGAAACCCAACGTTATTACTTCCTGGATTCGCCAGGTATTTTGCTGCCAATGCGCTGGTCACACCAACTCTGAGCCTTTGCACTTCGCCATCGGTCAAGATGGCCAGAAGCTCTCCAGTTGAAATCTGATAGAGCATGAGCAGCCCGTTTTCCTTGCCAATCCTCACAGACTCTTCCTGCGATTTCGTCAACTTTTCTCTTCGGCTGTCGCCAGAATCGCCGGGCACGCGGAGTAGGTCGGAATCAACTCTAAGACACGCGGCGTCGAGGGAAGGTACAACTCCACTCATCGATTTGAAGGAGTTAATTGCATTTAGTGAGGGTGCACTCGACAACACATCATGGCGACGAATACTCGCGGCATCACCATGTCCCAGGTCCCGAAAGGCAATCTCCAGAGGTTCGAAACAACTATCAATGTCGATTAGCGAAGCAACCTCTTCATTGTTCAGAAGCCTTACGTATGCAGCCATTTCTTCCCCCTTGGCAATAGACGTGATTCAGTGTGGTCATCATCTAACACGGCGACAATATGAATAGTAGTCTCCTCGGCTTTATCACGAAACGGCACCTATGTGCGAAAGCTGACCGCCATCGATAACGACCGCCGATCCGGTTATAAACGACGCCGCACCCGATGCTAGAAATGCCACAAGATTGGCGATCTCACGTGGCTCGGCGAACCTGCCCAACAGTGTCCGCCGCGCTGCCAGTTCGTAGTTGTCGTTTCCATTGGCAGTCGCCTCCACGCGCCTTAGCGTCAAAACAGGTCCGGGACAGACGGCGTTAGCCCTTATCCCACGCTTTCCCGCTTCGATGGCTGTGGTTTTCGTGAAGCCAACGATCCCTGCCTTCGCGGCCGAATATGCGCTCTTGTTTGCCCGTGATGAAAAGGCATAGGTTGAGGAAACATTGACAATTGAGCCCACATTGTCCTTGATAATTGGCAGAAACTTGCTTGTCATCAGGTAAACACTCGTCAATGAAGTGGAGATGACCATATTCCAGAAGTCCAAGTCCATCGAGACAATGGGACGGTTCGGACCCACTCCAGCCACATTTATCAAGGCGGCAATCTCACCAAACGCTCTCGCCACTTTATCGACCACTTCAGAGATTTCCGATTCAACAGTGACGTCGGCCACGAACCCCTTGTCTGGCCAGACATTCCCTAAGGCTGTCGTCTGGCAGTTTCGGCGAAGCGACGGGTTCTTGTCGACAGCAATAATCCTGGCGCCAAGATCAGCCAGTACCTCGCAACAGCTAAATCCGATACCAGCCGCCGCTCCAGAGACGACGACCGCAGAACCTCGAAACTGAAGTGATTCAATCATCTGGATAACTCCTTCTTCGCCGAGTCCGCATCTTTAGGAAACAGCCGACGACGATTCAGATCTCTTCAAACGGTCAATGAAGACAGAAGACTACTTCAGGTATTGATTGGTCCAAATTCCCCCCTCTGACACCGACACGACTACACCTGGTTTCAAGATTCCAGTGGCCTCAGCAAACGAAAGCGCATCGTTCCATCCGGTCTGGCTCTGCTCCATGCCTTTTGCAAAGCTGAAAAATTCCAGCGAAGACTTCACCACCCCAGGCGTTAACGTCGGAAACACCGATTGCACCGCGGCCAAGGCTGCGGGGGTCTGGGCACTCATGTCGGAAAGCGCCTTTCCAAGCGCCGTGGTCACCGCCGTAACGATTGCGGAGTGCGCTTTAGCATAGGCGGGAGTAGTGATCAACACGTTGTACTCCTGTCCTGCTCCGAACTTGAGATCCTTGGCACTCGCCAGAACAGTGCCCAGACCGTCCGAAACAGCAATTGTACTGGTGGGAGGACTCGCGATAAACTCCTGAACCAATCCATGCTGCATCGCTGCCAGCATTGCGGACTCGCTGTTGATTGCCACATTACTGATACTTGACGCAGGGACACCGGACTCTTGTTCAAAGTCGGAAAGCGCCGCTCCATCAGAAGTGCTCAAACGCGCAAACTTGGTACCCTCAAGGCCTTTGATGCGAGATGCAATCGGCTCCGCGGGTGAAAGATTGTGAGACTTGATCCATGCATCTGAAACGACAAGCTGTGCGTTGTCCCCCTGGGTTATCGCGCCAACAACGATGAGCGGAATGTTATGGGATTCCGCCAGCAACACGGCTGCAGCGCTAGCAAGACCGAACTGAACACTTCCGCTCTGAAGCGAGGCATTCACCACACTGCTACCCCCGACAAGGATGGACTTGACATCAACTCCGGCTTTGGTGAAGTACCCTTCCTTCTGAGCCACATCAACGGCCGTAAGGTCCTCCGTATTGACGGCTTTGGCAATCGTTACGCTTCCAAGCGAAGTTGTCGGTGTACCTGCCACGGTCGTGGACACACCGCTGGCCGACGATGATATCGCAGAAGAAGAACCGCATGCGGCAAGAACCGCCGCCGCCGCAAACATCGGGACAAGCCCGGCGACGTGAGAACGAACATTCATATAACCCCCCTTTTTGACCTAACTCGAATAACGCACCCTTCGATTAAATCTTGACATCAAGATTAACCTCAGCAATTGACTATGCATTCTCCTCCGCCTCACCCCCAACTTGCTAAACGAAAACTGCTTTTCACTTCGCGTCCACTAGACGGCCCCACGAGCTATTCAAAGCGGACATTCTTGCTGAAGTCGTAGTGCACATCCTTGTTAGACTCAAACTCCCAGATGACACGATTAGGCCGGCCGCTTGTCGCCGACAAGTTTTGCTTAAGAAATCTCACAACCTCGTACATTGCGTTCTCTGCGGCTACTTTTCTGTACCTTCCAGGCATTGTGTCGTTGAGCCATCCGTGAGGGGCATCCTCGTAGATCTTTAATCTGTAGCTCTTGTCATGCATTTCGAGCACGTTGCGAAGTCTTAACACATCCGGCACCGAAATTGAGTGGTCTGCTTCGCCATAGAGTCCCAGTAACGGAGCTTTTAGCTCCTTCAAGACATCCTCCATGCGTTCCGGCCGCCGCTCGGACTTGTCCCAGTCGCTTATACCTCCGTATATTATCGTGCAGGCATTGAGTGGCCTTTTTGCACCGTAGATTATCGAGTAGCGCCCAGTCTGACACACGCCAATCATCCCCAGTCTTGTCGAGTCGGCCACGGGCTGACCTGCAAGAACGGCAACAACTTCATCGAGGCGGTCGAGGACATACGGATCAGCCGGAGTTGCCTTAGCCGCACCGGCATGCAGTGCATCCTGATCCTCAACGTAAAAGAAGAGGTCAGGCGTGGCAACGCAGTAACCTTCATCCGCCAATCTACGGGCAAGATCACCGGTGTGCTGGACCAACCCATACCTCTCGTGCATCAGGACCACGCTCGGTAAAGGCTCTTTGATGCCTTCCGGAAAGTAGAGTCTGATCGGCATTCCGGAGCCACACACGACAGTTTTAGAATCGACTTGCACTTTTCGTCATCCTTGCTCTGTGAAACTTGCGGACACTCTCAACCGTTAAGCGATCTATGTGCTACTTGCCTATGGAACCATGTTTGCAATGACCTCGGCTATGGTACGCACTCGACACATTCTCGGGAACACATGGTCCAAGAAAAATTCCCGTTGAAGTTTGAAGCCATGGCATCCGTCGCGTACAACAGTTACCTGATAATCAAGGTCCCTGGCGGCATACGCGGTCGAAGCTACGCCGACGTGGGTGGAGCCGCCTACCAAAAGAATCGTCGAAATGCCAAGCGCCCTTAAAGTGGTGTCAAGTGCGGTCCCAGCAAATGCCGACCAACGGTGCTTGGGGATATCGAAATCATCATCCGACATCTCCAGTTCTCTCAGCGGCATCAGTAATTGCGACCCCGACCCGTGAGGCGGTACCGTGGGTGGCATATTTTCACGGCTCCACGGCCTGAAAGCCGGGTCGGTATCCGACATCGTGAGCGCCAAATCCCGTCCGTCCCCACGGTGGTCAGCCCGTGCAAATATGATGGGTAATCCATTGGTGCGACAGGTTCTTACCAACTCAGTTACCTTTGGCAGCGTACCTGCCTCTTCAATTGGAGCTCGATAACATTCGAGCATGTCAAATACCAATAGAGCAGTCTCACTGGCAGACAGTCTGTCGTCGCCAAATGAAACACCCTGTCTTTCTCGGACCATTAGATTTCCCCTCTGGATTTGTCCTGGAACATCTCACATGCATGTGCCGTAACGGCCACAATACACAAAAGCCATCGCGTATTCTCGAAATTGAACCCCGCCATTTTGTCTCCAAAGCGGACTTCGCAATGGCCCATTCGCCTGTCGGGCCCATGTCGCCATCCTGACGTTAAGTGAAGGGTTCGCGCTATCCTAGATCAAGATATCTCAATTCCCATGGTCTGCACTTTCATAATCCGCAAATCCAACGGTCCTATGACCAATAGGTAAGTGCCGCTCCCCGCGTTTCAGACTAAAACATTTCTGTTTCACCATATGCCACTGCGGAGCGTTGGAAAACCTGACCGTGGCACTTTTGGGCACTTGTATGTTTGTCACCTGGGGTGGAACTTGCATGCCGTTTCTGTGACCGCCGAAGCAGGACAGGGAATTAGTCTTGCCAAAGGCGATCAAATTCTTTGGGACGTTCAATATGGCTTAGGATTGCTTGATTTGTCGAACGGCGAACCGAATGCGATTGAACACCATAACGCAAAAAGCAGCTAGGTAGGCCAGATAAAGTGCGGCGTTTCCAGCGAGTCGAATTTGGTTCCGGTGATGGTGGCGGCACCAGAATTTGGCACGGTTAGGCGCCTCATCGACAATACAGGTACTTTCCCACGGACATTGGCACTGGAAATGGGCTTCAAAGATTGGATGATAGTAATCAAAGTAAATCTCGAAGGCATCTTTCTGGAATGCCGTATATTCGCACCGTAAATTTTCACACCAGATGGAGGTGCGACCGTAAAAATCACCTCCTGCAAAACCATTCGTGGCCCAATAAATGGCTTGTAACGCGCCGCACCAAAACTTGGCTCCCTCCCTCACGCGATCTATCACTCCAAAAAGCAGCCAACAATTTGGGTCAACGCTGGAATGCCGGGGTTGACCGACACGGCCCGACCGAGAGCCGAATGAATCACTCACGAAGAATCACAAGTCTGAGGCTGGAGAGTACCCGTCAAGAAGAACGCCTACCCGATGACATCGAAGGTACCGTAATATCCCTTAGAAGTGCCCAAGCGCGGCCATTACTTGCTAATCCACTGCAGCAAACGGTGCCACATTACCGCGCCAATACTCGTCTCAATGGACGACTCTTAAGAAAGTCCATTCTCCATTTTCCCTAAAAACACTCTAAATTTTTAACATTCCATCAGCGAGTTGGTAAACAAATGCTGAAACTTGGCCTAACTTGTTATATCGTCTAAAGCAATGAATTCAAGAGCTCAACCGCTAGATCGAAACCTTGCCTTCGAACTTGTCCGCGTTACAGAAGTTGCGGCGCTCTCAGCCGCCCGCTGGATGGGCCGTGGGGACAAGAACGGAGCAGATAACGCAGCAGTGGAAGCGATGAGAGCTGTCCTGCACTCTGTTCAGATGGACGGAATCGTTGTGATCGGCGAAGGTGAAAAAGATGAAGCTCCGATGCTCTACAACGGCGAAAAGATTGGGGACGGATCATCTCCGCAGGTAGACATCGCGGTCGATCCAATCGACGGGACAACTCCAACCGCCATGGGCAGGGGTGGCGCGCTTTCTGTCATAGCTGTGGCCGAGCGAGGAACCATGTTTGACCCGGGCCCGTGTTTCTATATGGAAAAGATCGCCGTCGGTCCTGAGGGTGTTGGCGCGATTGACCTCAACCTAAGCCCAACTGAAAACTTGAATGCGCTGGCCAAGTCCAAAGGCTCCGCCGTCAGAGACCTGACTGCGGTAATCTTGGACAGGGATCGGCACAAAGAACTAATCGCGGAAGTGCGTGCCGCCGGGGCAAGAATTCGGCTAATAACCGACGGGGATGTTGCTGGCGCCATTTCTACCGCATGGCCCGAGTCCGGATCCGACATCCTGTTTGGTATAGGTGGAACACCGGAAGGGATCATCGCGGCAGCTGCGCTCAAGTGCATGGGCGGAGAGATTCAGGGGCGTCTCTGGCCCAGAAACGAAGAGGAAAAGAGAGGTGCTGAAGCACTTGGCTACGACTTCGACAGGGTGCTAACCACAAATGACCTCGTAAGATCGGACAACTGTTTCTTTGCTGCAACGGGTGTCACCGACGGGGAGCTTATGCGTGGAGTAAGGTTCAGCTCAACGGGAGCATACACTCAGAGCTTGGTCATGCGCTCTAAATCTGGAACCGTACGCAGAGTTGACGCGCATCATCGTCTTGAGAAGCTCCAAGAATTCAGCGTAGTGCCGCTTTCGTAGTCAATAAGCCAACTCGGCATCGACGCTGGTCTAGCGCCACAGGCAATGAAAAACGGACCGATAATGTCTGGAGAAACCACGAACACGCTCTCCACATTGGCCAACTCGAGCTGGTACAATAGTTCCGCCACAGCAAGTGTACCAACGCCATGCCTTTGGACATGATGCTTCACCACTACGGTGCGCACTAGCGCAACCGTGGAATGATACGATGCTCCGGCACACGCGATCAACTGGCCTTCGTTATACAAGGAAACCACCAGATGGTGCTGACCCCCGATCCTGAAACGCCGGTCGTGCTCAGGCCAAAAAAGCGCTGAGGGTACCCCCTCGGCCTCGGCCAACTCATATACCGCCAAATCCCCAGCGGAATGGCTGAACACTTCGATCGACATTCCACCACGGTGAACTCTTCGAAGCGGAACGAACCTGAAATCACTTGAGATTTCCCAATACCCCTGTGCTGGACTCAGCATCATTTGGAACGAGGAGACCTTCTCATCAAACAACGGGGACTGGAGCAACCGCAATCCACTCTCCACTTCCACATCACTAATCGGGTCCATCAGGGTCACATGAGGAATGAACGGCCGCGTGTTGGGCTTGTAAAGGTGTGAGGATACAAGCCTTTGCTGCAGTGCGCCCATTGGAACAATACCGTCACCCGATACCGACAGATATAGCACGGGAGCAACTGGATGAAATGTTCCTGCCGGACCGATTACAAGATTGTACGGAGACGTCTCTGAAGCGACCTTGCGGAGACGGTATATCTCCGAACCCACATCTCTTGGATGCAGGTTGGTAGGCGGCACCAAGGTTACGTGAGGAGGCACTCGGCCAACGCCAAAGCCACCAAGTACAGAACGCAGCCCATCGACCTTTTCCGAATTTGATTTAGCGAATCCATGGATAAGTCCCAATCGGTACCGTTTCATGCCCCTCCTCAAAAAATTGGAGCACCCCTAAGGACCAAACCACGGTACTTTAACTTATCTGCTGCCGTTCCCGGAGCGGGTGCTCGCCAAATCAAGTCGCACATGTGCGCGCCGCAACGCAGCCTCCACTCCAGCATCATTTGAATGCATTAGAGTCTCCTCCGCCCTCACCATTGCTGCACGGGCACGCTCAACGTCAATCTCATCCGGAAGTTCCGCGACGTCGGCAAGAACCCTGACAACCGAGTTCGCGACATGCACGAATCCAGCGTGAACCGCTGCTCTTTTGGTCTCTCCGTCAGAAGTGGTCACTGTCATGACACAAGGCTCTAGGTTGCCTATAAACGGGGCGTGGCCAGCCATGAAAGCAATATCGCCGCCGCCTGTCCGAAGGATCACCATTGAGGCGTCACACCGCATCAACGTACGCTCTGGAGTTACAAGCGAAAATGGAAAGGAGTTAGCCACTATCAGCCTTCCTGAAGGGACTTGGCCTTGGCCAAGACATCCTCCACGCCTCCGACGTTTAGAAACGCCTGCTCTGGAACTTCGTCAAGCTCGCCATTCACCAGAGCCTCGAACGACTCCATCGTCTCCTGTATCGGTACGTAGATACCTTTCAGGCCGGTGAACACCTCGCCCACAAACAATGGCTGCGATAGAAATCTCTGGATCTTCCTTGCCCGGTAAACCGTGACCCTATCCTCTTCGGAGAGCTCATCCATTCCCAGAATTGCGATGATATCCTGCAATTCTTTGTATCGTTGGAGAACTTCCTGAACCCTGATCGCAATATTGTAGTGCCTGTCACCAACAATGTGAGGCGCCAAGACATTGGACGTGGAAGCCAGCGGATCGACTGCCGGGTAGATGCCGAGGGAGGCTATCTGACGCGAGAGTTCCGTAGTAGCGTCGAGGTGGGTGAACGTTGTGAACGGAGCGGGATCGGTATAGTCGTCGGCCGGTACGTATACCGCCTGCAGCGACGTAATTGAACGCCCTTTTGTTGAAGTAATGCGTTCCTGAAGGCCACCCATCTCATCCGCTAGAGTGGGCTGGTAACCCACAGCGGCTGGCATTCTTCCAAGCAGTGTCGACACCTCAGAGCCCGCCTGGACAAAGCGGAAAATGTTGTCGATGAAGAGAAGCACGTCCTGACCCTTCACGTCACGGAAGTACTCTGCCATAGTCAGTGCCGACAGGGCAACCCGGAGACGCACGCCAGGGGGCTCGTCCATCTGTCCGTAGACTAGAGCTGCCTTCTCGATAACACCTGACTCTTGCATCTCAAGCCAGAGGTCGGTCCCTTCTCTGGTGCGTTCGCCAACACCGGCGAACACCGACACGCCACCGTGGTGCTGGGCGACTCGGTTGATCATCTCCATGATCAACACTGTCTTGCCTACTCCAGCACCGCCGAACAGACCGATCTTTCCACCTTGCACGTATGGCTCGAGCAGGTCAATGACCTTGATACCAGTCTCGAACATTTGAGCACGTGGCTCAAGATCGGCAAATAGCGGAGCATCCCTGTGGATTTCCCAGACGTCCTCGATACCTTCGATCTTTTCAATATCGAGCGGCTTGCCGACCACATTAAAAACGTGCCCAAGGACCGCAGACCCAACCGGTACCGAAATACCTCGGCCGGTATTGCGCACAACGGCACCACGTCGAAGTCCATCGGTTGGCTTTAGACAAACGCAACGAACGCGGCCCTCACCTATCTGCTGCGCCACCTCAGCGATGATGGTAACCTTCTCGCCGTCAATTTCAAGATCCATCTCAACTGCGGTATTTATTTCAGGAATGCATTCCGGTGGGAACTCCACGTCCACCACAGGACCTGCAATTGCGACCACTCGGCCGTCTTCAGTCTTGATTGCCATGTCAGCCACGGTACTCATTGCACAATGCTCCTATCAATAGCGTGGAAAGCACCCTCGGTAGATATTAAATTCAGGTTTTGAAACTCACGCACTAGCGGTCCTTTTATTGGAATAACTCAATAGATAGGACTCGTCGATTACTTTTGACCCGGCCCCTAGTGCCTCAGCACCACCGACGATCTCAGTGATCTCCGTAGTGATGGAATCCTGGCGAGCTCTGTTCATTACGCGGCTAAGAGTCTTAATGAGCTCTTCCGCATTGTCAGACGCCGCCTTCATGGCTCTCTGCCTTGCAGCGTGTTCGGCCGCTGAAGCTTCGAGCAAGATTGCAAATATCGTCTCTTCAACATAGATGCGAAGAAGTGGATCGATAATGGCTTCAGGAGAGGGCTCCACCTCAAAGTCCAAGGGTTGGATATCCTCCCGAGATCCGAACTTGGACGGATCAAGAGGCAGCAGCTGCGTAATTTCTAACTGCTGGTTTCCAGCCGAATAGAAACGATTTGAAATGATGTCAAAGCTCTCCACTTGCCCCGACTCATACGCCTCCAATATCGGAGCAGCGATCCTTCTCGCGTCATCATAGGCAGGGCGGTCGGTCACCTCTGTGAAGGACGACTCAACCGGCACCTCCCTGTATTTGAGGTACGAGTTTGCCTTCCGTCCCACCGCCACCAAGAAACTGCCCTTTCCAACCTGCCTATTGGCCTGAACCTGTCTCTCGGTGGCGCGCAAGACTGAGGAGTTATACGCGCCACACAACGTTCGATCCGCAGTGATGGCGAGAATTCCCTTCTTGTCTGCAACTGGAGCCGCTCCCAAGAAGACGCTGCGAGGAAGGCCAGAAGATGCGGATAGATCACGCACTACTCCAACCAGTTCTTCGTAATACGGTCTGGCAGCCGAAATCCTCGACATGGCTTTGACAATCCGCGAAGCGGCAATCAGCTCCATGGCCTTAGTGATTTTCTTAGTTGACTGGACGCTCTTTATACGCCTTCGGAGAATTCTCTCCTGACCACCTGCCACTTTGGTTATGCTCCCTTTAAGGTCGAATCATCAAAGCCAGCCTTGAACTCAGTTATGATCGAGTCAAGCTCCGCGGTCGCCGGCATTGCACCCGTCGACTTGATCGTCGAGAGTATTTCGCTGTGCCGAGCTCTAAAGAACTCGATCAGTTGCTGCATGAAGTGAGGAATCGCGGCCAGTGAGATATCGTCAACATGACCAGAGGTTCCCGCATAGATTGAGATCACTTGCTCCTCGACAGGCACTGGAGCGTTCTGCCGCTGCTTCAAGATTGCCGTCAAACGGTATCCGCGGTCCAGTTGGGACTGCGAAACCTTGTCCAGCTCTGAACCAAAGGTCGCAAATGCCTCAAGTTCACGGAACTGTGCCAAGTCCAGTTTCATTGTTCCCGAAACTGACTTCATTGCCTTGATCTGTGCGGCTCCACCCACTCGTGAAACCGAGATACCTACGTCAATCGCCGGACGGACTCCGGAATAGAAGAGATCGGAATCTAAGTAAACTTGACCATCAGTAATCGAAATGACGTTTGTGGGAATGTATGCCGAGACGTCACCTGCCTTGGTCTCGATGATCGGGAGCGCCGTTAGCGACCCGCCGCCCTTTGCGTCCGACAACTTTGCAGCACGCTCCAGCAAACGTGAGTGAAGATAGAAGACATCGCCAGGATAGGCCTCGCGACCTGGTGGCCTTCTCAGTAGAAGCGCGAGCTGCCTGTAAGCTTCCGCCTGTTTCGACAGGTCGTCATAAACGATAAGGGCGTGCTCACCTGATTCCATCCAGTGTTGGCCCATAGCACATCCACCATATGGAGCGAGGTACTTGAAAGGTGCTGGGTCTGAAGCCGGAGCGGAAACAACAACCGTGTACTCCATGGCCCCATGCTCCTCCAAAACAGCAACGGCGGACGCGACGGTTGAGCCCTTTTGCCCAATGGCGACGTAGATGCACTTCACACCCGCGCCTTTTTGATTGATGATCGTATCAAGGGCGATGGTGGTCTTGCCCGTCTTTCGGTCTCCAATGATCAGCTCCCGCTGACCTCGACCAATGGGAGTCATCGAGTCGATCGCCTTGATGCCCGTCTGAAGAGGCTCGGCAACTGGTTGACGCTCCGTTATACCAGGTGCTTGGACTTCCAAACGACGAGTAATCGTAGCTTCGATAGGTCCCTTGCCGTCGATCGGCTCGCCAAGAGCGTTTACGACACGGCCCAACAACCCGTCACCCACTGGCACCGAAAGAATTCGTCCAGTTGCCTTAACCATTTGACCTTCGTCGATT
Source organism: Actinomycetes bacterium (assembly GCA_021777475.1). Taxonomy (GTDB): domain Bacteria; phylum Actinomycetota; class Acidimicrobiia; order Acidimicrobiales; family Acidimicrobiaceae; genus SCQM01. The sequence continues at coordinate 31,230 of JAJYDM010000010.1, forward strand.
CCGGCAGTATCTCCCAGGATGACCGCGCCGATTGACTCCTCGTCCAAGTTCAGCGCCAAACCCAGCTTGCCCGACTCGAACTCCAAAAGCTCATTTACTGCTGCGTTGGGCAGCCCGGAGATTCTGGCAATGCCATCACCTATCTCCAGAATATGCCCGACTTGTTCCGCCTCAATGCCGGATTTGTAATCCTCAATATAGGTCTTAACCGCTGAGGCAATCTCATTAGCGTTGATGGTCAACTCAGCCATCAGTTTCGCTCCCTTGACTTAACTGTGGCCGAAAGGCCAAGACGTACACGAAGCTGTTCAATTCTCGTTCGAACACTTCCATCAAAAACGGTGTCGCCGACCACCGCAACTACCCCACCTACCAGCGACGGGTCAACACTCGTTCGCATTTCCAATTCCGCACCAACAGCCCTCGACAATGCGTCAGAGATCTGATCTATCTGGTCCTGTGTCAATTCAGTTGCAGACTGAACCATCGCGACCTTGCGGTGCCGAAGCTCAGCCGCACGACCAACTACCGAATCGAGGACTTCCACAAAATCCCTCAACCTGTCAATGGAAGCAGCAAACTCAGCAATCCTCAAGGTGACCTCGTGACACTTGCCCGTGAGCAGCGACGTCACCAAGGACTTCCTCTGCACAGACTCAGAACCGATCCCAGAAAGTACTCTTCGGATCCGGAGGTTAGACTCCACGATCCGTGCGAAATTGAAAAGTTCTCCCTCAACCAGCTCGAGATCGCCCGTGCCATCGATCGATTCCAAAAGTGCCTGCGAAAACCCCGCAATGCGGCCAGTGGTAGCGAATCCGCCGTCGAGCGTCAAGATAGTTTCACCACTGGTCAGTCGGACGAGATCCGCAACACTATCAACGATCGCACTCGGATTCTCCGTTCCAATGATCGCTTGAAGCAACCGAACGACGAGAGGATCTACTTTGGGACCAAGCAGATCACCCAGGATCGCCTGACGTTTCCTCGGCGGAATTGAGGGATCAGAAACTACATCCGCCAACATCACCTGGGAAGCCAAAATAGTATTGAAGGACTTCAACTCCTCAATAACCTGGTTCTGTCGGTCAGACCGGCCAGCAAGATACAAAATGCCCAGGGCATATCCCCTCAACGACTCTATCACGCCCGTGTGGCTCCAATCTCGGAGATAAAGGAATCAATGAGAGTCTGCGACGCAGCCCTGTCAACCTCTGCATCAATGATCTTCTCGGCCAGTTCAAGAGCCAGAGACCCCACTTCAGAACGAAGCTCAGCGATAACACGCTGACGCTCAATCCTAAGGGCCTCCTCATTCCGCGCACGAACGACAGCAGCGTCTTCCTCAGCCTTGGCAAGAATGTCTGCACGCAATGCCTCGGCAGTCTGCCTCGCCTCGTCCAGTATGTGCGTCGCATCCCTTTTGGCCTGCGCCAGTTGCTCTTTGTACTCCTCAAGCGTCCGCTGTGCCTCAGTGCGGGCCAATTCAGCAGCGTCAAGATCACCCCTGATCTTCGCCGCGCGATCGGCCATCATCTTCTTCACAGGCGGGTACGCCCACTTGCCAAGCAAAAGTAACAAAAGCGCAAACGACAGTACCGACCAGACGATCTCGCCAGCTGCAGGCAAGATCGGATTGGATGAACCAGCAGCTGCAGCTGCAAGTATTACGGTAGTCATTACCCGGTGTACTTAAGTAGAACGAATACAACGAATCCGATAAGGGCAAGAGCCTCTGCCAGGGCGAAACCAATGAAAGCAAGGGATCGTACCGGACCGGACATCTCAGGCTGACGAGCAATCGCAGCAATGGCGCTGCTAAATATCAAACCGATGCCGATACCTGGCCCAAGTGCCGCAAGTCCATACGCGAGACCAGCACCGATCTCGGCTAGACCCTTTCTCAGGTCAGGATTCGACGCAGCGGCCGCAGTGACGGCCAACATTACATTAAACACCCGGAAACCTCCTAATGGGCTGGGTGGGCCCGCACCAATTAGCTAACAACAACTACTTCTTCTTGTGGCGTGGGGAGACTTTCCCCGGTAGAACGACGGTCCCTCGAGATCCCCGTTCTCAATGACTGGGGAGATTTTACATCCCCACAATCAAACTTATAACTGACCTTGATCGAAACTGCCAAATCCTCACCACTTCGATTCATCGTCAATTGAACCCTTAGTGCGCACTCTTCATAGCCTCCGAGATATAAAGAGCTGACAAAATTGTAAAAATAAAGGCCTGAAGGGCACTTACGAATATTTCATAGCCTGTGAGCGCCGTGAGCATGGCAAAAGGCAAGGGCAATATTGCCAAACCAACGCTCTTGACAAACATGGCCTCGGAAATCACCGCAAATGTCAAAAGGAGCAAGTGCCCTGCCAGCATATTGCCAAATAGACGGACTGCCAAGGCGAATGGTCGAACTATGAAGTTGGACAGTATCTCCAATGGCACCAAGAGAATCAATAGTGCCCCCGGAACTCCTTGCGGAATTATCGCGTTCTTGAAATAGTGTCGAACTCCCTGAGCTCTGATGCCAACGACTATGAAGGTAACCCAAACCATTAGCGCCAATGGGGCAGGCACTGACATCCGAGCTGTTGCGGGCATCTGAATGAACGGAATTACCTCAAAGATGTTGCAAATAAATATAAAGAAGAAGAGCCCTGTCAGATAAGGTGCCCACGGCACTCCTTCCTGGCCCATGACATCCATGACGATCGAATTGTGGATGAAATCCACGATGGACTCCACAAAGTTCTGGACTCCACTCGGAACAAGTTTTCCCTGTTTCCCTGCAGCGAAGAACAAAAGTAGCGTAAGTGCCGCTGCGACAAGTGTAATGAGACCGACCTTATTCAAAGCAAATGGCGAACCATTAAAAGCTATTGACCTCCAATTGAGGACATCAGAAATTGGGGGGAAGTTGATTCCAGCAAACAACACCTGACTACCTAGCTCCTTACTTCTTAGGACGGAGGCCCGCAAAGGCCATTCGAGTGGAAATGGTACTCGCTTCAAAGACAACAAGACCCAAATGTGTAACGATCAAGGTCAAACCCAGTGCCCAAAGGTTCATCCACGATGCAGTAGCAAATGGTATCACTGCCGCACCTAAAAGTACCAAATCGAATATAAAGCCACCGAGTGCGGCTACCATCAATCCGGGCAAAGAAATTCGCCCGCCGATCCGCATTAACTTGGCGGTTACTAGAAAATTTATCAGTACAAGAGCAATGGCGTAAGCCGACGACTCAAGGCCTCTGACCGACCAAAGCAAAAAAGAGACGAGCAGCAGAACCGGAGAGACTATGGCACCCCACTTTGCCATATGGGAGGCCATTCTGGTCTCGATCAAGTCATTTCCAAGTTCCAATTCATTCCCCGTCTTAACAGCAGTAACTGACGACACTTCGCCCTTTTCTATCCCAGCAGCCACACGGCCTAATATCCGCTGTTAGTTGTCACCTTTCCTGGGTTCGGAACCTCTATCAAAAGTGAGATCCAAATCTTTCGGAACGTCCAAGTCACCTCCCAGCAGTTCGCCTGTCACCACTGGCGTAATCTGCGACCGACGTACGACTCTACTAGATGAATCCCCACTTTGTAAAAACTGTGGCGAAGATTGTGGTCCGAATGACACGAACCAAAGTTTTATGGTCATTCCAGCGATCCCAAAGAATAGGAATCCCAGCGTAAACAACGGGGTGGTATTGAATTCGTAATCAATCGCCAAACCTATCAATGCAAAAAGTATAGGTGTGAGGACAACCTCAAAAGCCTTCACCACTCCTTCACCAAATTGGCCCGGACCATCAACACGATTTTGTTCACCCGACGATGCGCTTGGCCTGTTTCCTTTAACCATGAACCTGACGAATGATCGGGTTTTGCTCATTTCTGAACCCTCTTCTTCGCATTGTGGCCGCTGTAGGAATCAAGACTCTCGTCCTCGCCAGTGCCGTCACCAACTTCGTCGATCGGGCCTCTATCCGGCCTAATTACAAGTTTCGCAAACCACACCCAGATTGGCTCCCGTTCCCAGGCTTTCCTAGGCTTGGAAAAAGCTTTGTCCCTGATCGCGGGATGAAACATAGTGTACAAAGAAACACCCAAAGCAGCCGCGACGAAAGGCACCAGAGCATTACCCGTTCTGGTGAAAGTCGGAGTCAAGACAAATCCCGACAGAACCGCCGTCCAGGCCCAAAGTATTAAGACTGAACGTCGGTGCCCATGCCCCATCTGAATCAGCCGGTGATGAAGATGCTGCTTGTCAGGTGTTGACACTCCGGTTCTCTTGGCTGTTCGTCGAATGATCGCAAACGCCATGTCAAGCATTGGCACTCCGAGAATGAAGAACGGGATAAACAGTGGAGCAAAGAAGAAGAACGTCTCACCGGAGACATCGGTTGTTCTGCCTCCGACCACTGACGTCGAGGCTGCCATGAGGAGTCCCAAAAATAGTGCCCCAGTATCCCCCATGAAAATCTTGGCCGGATGAAAATTATGAGGCAAAAAACCTATGCAGACGCCGGCCGTTATAACTGCTATCAAAGGACCGATACTGGTGACCGACAGTGCCCCCAAATCCACCAGCCGGTTGGAATAGAGGAAGAAGGATCCCGCAGCAATTGCAACTATTCCAGACGCCAACCCGTCAAGCCCATCAATCAAATTGATGGCATTTGCCATGGCTACAACCCACACCGCAGTCAATAGCGGAGTGATCGATGAGGAAAGCACTACGACTCCGGCAAAGGGGACCTTGAAGTAGAACATAGTCACTCCGAAAAAGGTGAGAACGCTCGCCGCAAGTACCTGACCTGCGACCTTTGCGGGTGCGGAGACCTCGCGAAAATCATCGACCAGTCCCACCAGGAACATAACCGTCCCCGCCAAAAGCACTCCCAACAACTCTGAACTGCCCCTAAAGAGTTTGTTAAACTCTGGGAGCAGGTAGGCCACACCCAGAGCGGCCAAAAAGCCGAAATACATCGAAACGCCGCCAATTGTGGCCGTGGGATGCTGGTGAACACGCCTCTCGTCCGGTTCGACCACGGCCTTGAACCGGAACGCCAAACGCCTGTTCAAGAAGGTCGCTGCATAAGAGACGACGGCCGACACCGTTAGGACGATCAGATACCCAAACACCTAACTTCCACCAGTGTTCACTGCATGAACGGCGGCGGGAACTTCGTGCACAGCAAGGTCACCTCTTCCGCCACCCGTGAGACCACTTCCTCATCTGTCCGATTCCGCAACACGCGGCCAATGAGCTCCGCAATGTAGCTCATTTCAGAACTTCCCATACCGGCGGTCGTCTCTGCCGGCGTCCCAAATCGGAGCCCACTGGTAATAAAGGGAGATCGGGGGTCATATGGGATCTGGTTCCTGTTGCACGTTATTCCAGCAAGGTCCAGCACCTCTTGTGCCTCTTTGCCGGTCAACTCCGGATCAAAGGTTCTCAAGTCGGCCACAATCATGTGGGTGTCAGTTCCGCCAGAGACCAGACGGAATCCCTGACCCTCCAAAGCACTCGCGAGAACCTTGGCATTTGCCACAACTGCCTTCTGATACTCGACAAAAGCTTCACTCGCCGCCTCCTTGAAAGCCACCGCCTTGGCAGCGATGATGTGCTCCAAGGGCCCGCCCTGAAGCCCGGGAAATACCGCCTTGTCTATTGCGCCTGCCAGTTCCTCCGTACAGAGGATCGCCCCACCCCTGGGTCCACGCATGGTCTTGTGCGTAGTGAAAGTGACCACGTCCGCACCAGTGTTCTTCCCGGACTTCGACGAACCAATCGGCGACGGATAGACGCCGGCCGCAATCAATCCGGCGACATGGGCAGCATCAAACATAAGGAAGGCGCCAACCTCATCTGCAATCTTTCGCAGAGGTTCAATCTCGATAATCCTCGTGTAGGCGGTGGCACCGACAATGATGAGTTTTGGCCTCTCTGTACGCGCCAAATGGTAGAGATTTTCCATGTCAATACGCTCGCCATTTGGTCCGGAAGGAGTAACGCCGTAGGAAACAAATCGATACAACTGGCCCGAAAAGTTGACAGGCGAACCGTGTGTCAGGTGCCCCCCCTGATCCAACCGCATAGCAAGCACGGTGTCGCCTGGTTTTAGGAGCGCCAGAAAAACGGCGGCATTTGCATTGGCTCCAGCATGGGGCTGGACATTTGCATGGTCTGCGCCAAAAAGATCTCTCAGGCGGGTGCGGGCCAACTCCTCTACACGATCTATGTACTCGTTGCCACCGTAGTAACGCTTCTTGGGATAACCCTCCGCATACTTGTTGGTAAGTACCGAACCCGCAGCCTCTAAAACCGCCTTAGAAGTGAAGTTCTCAGATGCTATGAGCTGCAATGTGGAACTTTGCCTCCACACTTCCAAATCAAGTATCGTTCCCAACTCAGGATCTTGAACCGAGACAAGTGGGTAAAAGCGGCTGTAGTCGGACATAAAACGAGGCCTTCCTGTGGTGACGCCACAACATCTTAACTCTTCGCTAATTGCAAAGCCTCTCTGAATTCTACTATCCTCGACCACCGATTCTGAAGGCCTTGGCTATTGTGTCAGTAGAAATCGCCCCTTCACGTAAAACTCTGAAATTCTTCCCGACAACTTCGACTATCGTAGAGGCCGATTCAGATCTTGAAGATTCATCAAGCACAAGTGACAGCGCGTTACCTTGGCTGGTTCGCCCAAGTTCGTTCAAAACTTCACGACCGCTCCTGAGAGTTGCTTTTTTATGCTCATTCGCGCTCGTGGCAACCATGGGCCCCACCTTTTTGGCAACCTCCCTGAGGCGCAAGTCAGCAGGTAATCTCACGCCGACCGTGTCAGATGGAAAGAACCGACCACAAATGGAACCTGGCAACAGCGGGAGTATCACAGTCAGGGGACCGGGCCATAATCTATCAAAGAGATGGGATATTACGGGATCTTCAAGGACTGCGCTTGGCACAAGCGAGTCCAGGTCAGCGAGTTTGGAAATCACCACAGGCATTGACACGGAGGGATCCCGTCCCTTGATTAATGCAATCGCATCGAGAGCCTCGCAACTAGCCGCACTCCCAACTAGACCGAACACCGTATCCGTGGCCATAGCCACCACCTTGTCGGCAAGGAGCTCCGTCGAAAGAAGCTCTACGAGGGAATCGAATGACATTGAGGCGGGGTCCACCAGCTTTGGGTTCACAATGAAATAAGCATAAATCACCTTGGTAGGCTGGACGACGATTATCCAACTCATAAGCCGGTACGACTGGACCACACTGGGTCACACTGGATCAGCAAGTGAATTCACGCAAGGGTTCGATTCCAACTTCATGACAGAGACTAGCCACACCTGCCGAGCGACAATCGCATCATTTGAAGGCTGGCCTGCCCAAGCACCTCGGCATAACTACGGGTTTACCACCCAATTCAAACAATGGTGTCGCTTCCTTAGCCATCCAACTACCCGCCATCGACTGAAGTGGTCTAAGCAAGTGAAGGTTTTAGAAGACATGCCATGGTCGGAATAGTTACACCATTCACTATGAACCGGACCAAGAGTTTTTAGGAGCTCACTCTTCTATCCTCAAGATGGTCGCAAGGTTAGAATTGGTTTATTGGGACCATTGATTATCTAAACCTGCTACTTCACATTTTCAAAGAAAGTGCAGGAATTCAAAGAAAAGTGCATGATACGGCGAAACCAGTCAGAACCTTTAACACTTTTTCGGCACACATTAAGGTAATCGATCCCACTGCCAATCTCTGGCGAAATAGCACTTTGTGCGCGCGCCAACTTGGCTGAACCGCTAGCACAATCACCCCTTTCTGCTCCAGGAAAGACTCCGCCAACCACTCCGGCGAGGTATTGCCAGGCCTGGGATTTGAGGGTTTCTTTTGTTAGCACCTAAGCTGCCACAGGTATGGTCGCGGCCGATTCCACGTTATCAATACCTCAAACCAGCCGTGTTCGGCTGATGGATATCCGTCAATACTTGCTTATGGTCCAAGGGGAAGCGCAATATCTCTAACCGTCAATGATGATGGCGTCTCTTCCCTTGGATCAGCATATGACGATAAGCCAAAGCTTGTGGTGCTGCTCCCAAAAAGATATGCTCTGATTCTCGCTGAGTGGGGCGACGTAGGAACGTATTCTGGCGCATGTCCAGACATCGCAAAACTATTCTTTAGATCGCCAGGAACTGGCACAAATTTATTGGTAAATATGACAGCGGCAAAAATAATTGATTCGACATTCAGTCCCTGCCTAGGAAAGGTTTTTATTTCATCCATTGAATTTCTTGAGCCTTCCAAATTACTTCGGTCGAAGGAGAACTTTCAACCGCTTGCCGACGTTATAACTCGATAAGAAGTCCACTTTTGCGCCAACGAATGGTAATGCCCTCAAGAATGTTCCATATCGAGCTGGGCCGACCTTACCAGGCTGGGCTGTGTGCGCCTGAATAGCGGCAAGATAAGTAATTTGCCTCCATTTGTTTCGTAGCCGGTTGATAGGTTGCATCATGCAGAAGGGCACGATCCCAGTTTGGAGACAGGAGCACTACTTCTAAGTGCGCTCGCCCCTGACTTTGGTGCTGCAGTCTGTACAGGCTTCAGGGATTGGTTGCCTGCAATTAGTGCTGAATCCACTCCTGGCTGAGTCACGTACCACTTCATGTTTTTTAGATCGAATGAAAAAGATCCGCAATCGGTGACAGTCAGAATCTTGGAGGCATCAATGGTTTGCAGGTCCATTCGTCCTGCGGATGGGTAAGGCGGATAGGAGACTGTGAAACGGCCAAAATCATGTTGTGAAATCGGGCTTTTACATGCCGCATCAGTGGCGCTGCAGGTCTCTATCGCAACCATTGCACCGCCTGCAGTTGGTGGGGGCGGAATTGATGCCGGATTAGTCTGCATTCCATCGCCCACCAAAATCCACTGGTGAGTGCTGATCAGACCAATACATGATATAGAGCCGAACTGCTTTCTCATCAGCGCCAACTGCGTCTTTGAGAAGAACCTAATTCCACAGCTCGTCTCGTTTTGCCCTAAGGATACAACGGTATCTTTTGGCGTCACTGAGACAGGAGGTGACGCCTTATTGGCCGACAAGGTGCCGAATCCGAAATATGCTCCAACGATCACGAAAACCAAGAAGGCAACCGCCAGAATGCCGACTTTCGTTCGTGAACCTATGGTCAATTCTTTCACGGTAAGTCCTCTATTGGGATGTGCCGGTCCTTACTGAATCCGGCACCGGCTCCGTAAACCGCTTCAAGACTATATCGCCAATAAGTGGACTTCAGTTTGCTCGCCTTCGCCAGATCCAAACTTGAATGCTACTGCGCCTTCGTTCAGCGTTCATTGCTATCAATTTCCGGGCTGACTGAGGAATTCTCTGGGATCGTGGGGAGAAAGTCGACCTGACTCAAATCAACTGCACAGGCATTTGAGATCTCGGACCAATTCCGACATCTAACACCAGTTATTTCCGGGCAACTTTCAACTTGACGATATAGTCTCGGCGATTGATCCGGCCATGAAAAAAGCTTCACTGACCGAATGACAGCAGCTTATCGAATAGTGGCTCTTGCCATATGTCCAATCAACGAAGGCGTGATCGCCGTCACCTGCGGTTTGAATTACCACTTCTCCATGTTTCTCGGGCATGTGGACTTCTTTCATGAAACCAATATTTTGTGGACTTTCCTGATTTGCTGCGGACATTGAATAAAGTGTCGCGGCTCCTCCAATTACCACAATCCACCCATTTAGATGAAAAGTCGCCTTGCAATAGCCGGTCGTACCTTCGGTAACAGTCGTGACGGCGTGCCTGCCATGGTCCAGGCTCACCTCAATGGATCTATTAGCAATGGGTCCGAGGTATCGTGAGCGCCGGTTTTCGATTGTCGTCAGCCAGTCGCCAGCGCTGGAGGACGATGAATATTTCGTGTCGTCAAAGTCGCCGAAGCAATGAGCTCATCCGGAACACGATGGCGTACTGCCAATCTTGGGGCTGTTCAGTGATAAGGGTGACTGACATTGGTAAAGGCCGACGTTGAATGCCGATTGGGTGTCGGAGATTTTGGTGAACAATTTGGAGGGAATTTGATTTGGACCCAATACGGATAACAATTTCTGCCCACCAGGTATCCATGTGCAGTTGAGATTGGAAATGGGAACAGGGAGGTGCTCCTAAGCTCATAATGCAGCGTTGAACTTGAGGTCGTATGAGCATGTTAGGGACTGGATGCCGAAGCGCCACATGACGCAGTCGTAAAAACCAGCAAACCATTGACAGTTTTTCTCGGCCCGAGACCAACCATGCCAAATGTCTTGATCACCGTCTCAGGCCATGGTTTCGAGCCGCCCCAAGAAGGTAACTCTTATACACGTTGCCCCTAATTTTTTAGGCATGCTTTTCGAGGCCACCAATGATTCGGCTTAGATTCGCGAGACTCTTTGAAGCCTTGCCACATAGGGCATAGACAATTAAACTATACGAGAAGTCCGTCATCGCAGTAGCGCGGGAAGCCGTGGGAAATTACTACTGGTTTCAAGATGCCTACTGTGGCTAAGTCTGGAAGGGTTCCGCCATGAATTCGCCTACGCGAAAAGGTATTGTCAAGATGGCACATACCTTGATTGGTCCGTTTGGGGTCATAATTGAATCCGGCAGTGGCCAAATCCTTGCATCTGGGTTTACCTCCAACCCCGACGAGTTGGTCAAAATGGTACCGGGCCTGGAATTGATCGGAACAGACGGACAAGAGGTTGAACTCACGTCTCAGGCAGTTGACCAGTTTCTGGCGTCATACTTTTCGTCAAGTCCAGGGGATCCCCTCACATCTCCTGGTTTGCGCCTTGACGGGACCGACTTCCAGAAAGCCGTATGGAGTGAGATTTGCAAAATACCGTTTGCCTCCACGGCGAGTTACAAAGAGGTGGCGCACAGGGTTGGAAAGCCGAACAGCCACAGAGCAACCGGCAGCGCGTGTGGAGCCAACAGGATAGCCCTTTTCATACCGTGCCACCGGGTCGTTACTTCATCCGGCAATATGGGCGAATACAGATGGGGCTCCGAATTGAAAGCAAGACTTCTCAAATACGAGAAATCTATTGCTCGTTAGCCACCTTGCTGACTCACAAAGTAAATTCCTCTATGACCCCGCTATTTCCGCCAAGATCCTTACACGTCGCAAACCTGCCCTGCAGTTTTCTAAGACAGGTGTGCTCAAATCCGTCTTCACCAAGTCTCTTTGAGACCTCCCCGAAATTCGATGACTCAAGTACAGTTCATTTAAGCGCCCGAAAGCAAGCCGTGGAACGATGTCACAAGTGTGAAACGCCGAAAGCCCTAGCCCAAGTTTCGCCCTCCAGGCCAGCCTTCCCAGCTCAGCGACCATAGGGGTCAATAATTCGGGCACTACAACTGAGCAACTATCTTCTTCTTTCGCTTTAGGGGATCCTTCACTCCCAAGATCTCATAGATCTTTCTCTGAGCGGGATCCGGGGTAGAAGAGATTCGAAGGTGGTGTATCTGGGCCTTGTCGTCAGTGAGCATCACTGTGAGTCTGGAG
>JAJYDM010000011.1 GCA_021777475.1 Actinomycetes bacterium
TATAATCCGCATAAACCAGTCGGAACTAACACGCGATTTATCGGGGGTTATGAACAGCGGCTGGACAGCCGATATCTCTCGAGCGGGCGACGAGAATCGAACTCGCGTTCTCAGCTTGGGAAGCTGATACGAGCATAATTTTCGTACAATCCTGACCAGCATGTCGTAAAAAGATGTCCTGGTGGGACTGAAAATAGATAGTCCACCAGTATTCGTTACGTACCGTTACAGACCACTATTTTTTGGTCTGTTTGTGGTCTGATCATGGCGGCCACTACGGAGGGCTTATCCGCGTGGCAAGTCTCGCTCTGTTGTCGGAGGAATAAGAGGAAGGGTGGTTCAACGGCCACCCACAATACCTCCGGGAGCGCCCAAACCGGTGCCTGTGTCCATTCCGCTATATATAAACAGAACAGAACAGATAAAACAGAACATCCCATCCCATCCTCCCCTTCCCGATCCTCCCCTCCCATAACAGCCGGCCTCAAGGTAATGCGAGACGGCTTCACCGCCGTTGACTCGAAGTTCAATGCGAAACCTAGGTCAGCCACCACCACAAGCCTTGTTAGACTGTGCAGGTCGGCTTCGATGAACCCGATTTGACGGCTGCCGTGGGGGGAAAGTGGAAGAGCCCGAAGACATGGCATCAATGATTCCGATCGCCCAGGTGGAGTCCTTCCTCGAACAACGGCAGTTCGTGCCCGGCTACGGTGGTCCAAGAGTTTCAGTCAGATCTGGCAGGCTGCCGGATCTAGGTTTCGCAGTGCCGCTTCCGGAAGATGCCACCGATTTGACTTCAGTGCACTACAAAGATCCCGAACATGGATCGCTTGAGTTAATCTTCTCTTCAACGCTCTCAAGAAACGAGATTGAATCCTTCTACACAGCACGATTGGGTGCACGAGGCTATTCGGTAAGTGGAAACCCTATGGTACAACCACCTCTCTTCAAAGTCTCCGGAGATGCAGCGACGCAGCCACTCATACTCTGTGGTGGTCCGAAAAATCCCGCATGGTCTATCGCGGTCCGCGCAAACAACAGCCCCAACACAGTATTCATTCGAATTCACTTCGATCCAGAACACTCACCTTGTGCGCAACATCGTGGAGGGCCAGAATTTCACCGCGGACTCATGGCCAGAATGCCAAGCCTTTCTCTGCCTACGGGCACCAAAGTTCAAAACCTCGGTTCAAGCGCAAACAACAGAGAAGTCAGCCAGCACGCCTCGTTGAGTGGCGACACTTCCATAGCTGAAATAGTGTCGTCATTCCTTAATTCTCTGGCCGAAACTCAGCTCTCTGTGGTCGCCAGCGAGATAGGTTCGGCCATGGGATTCGTCGAGTGGTCATCGACAGAAACTGGAGACGTGGGAATCGTAACGGTTGTTCGTTTTGGCGGTAGTGCTGGCCAGTTCGAACTTACCTCCAGGATGCGCCTCGGATCCAACTCGCCTCCAACGCAATTTGGCGGTTTTACCTCAATGCCACTTTTGTAGGCAAGTTTTCCCATGCAGTGACATCAGTCTGGATTGGCAGCAACCATAGTCGAAACGACTCATCGCTTGGTCAATGCGATCATAGCTGCCGCTACTCGAAACGAAAGTGATCCAAACATCATTATGCATAACTACTAGGGTCTTCACTTTCCAGAATCCGCCAAAATGTGACGCCGCGTCACATGTCCGTGAACATGGCAGCGTTACCAGGTCACCATCCATCATTATGTTCTGGACACCAGGTCGGTTCGATACCCCGAAGGTTTCATCGTTACTGGTTGCCCGGTGCCCAGTTCGGCCGATTTAGAGGGGAAGACCGGATTCCAGGTCCGCCAGAGCCTCGTCAATAAGTGCGACAAGATCGGTGTCGGGGTGTTCGACCCAGTAGAACGCGGTCGAGATCGCTACGCCAAGCACTGCGCCAGCGAGGGTGGCGACAACGTCGGTGAGCTGGCGGATGACCTGCGCGAACTGGTCGAGCATCGCCGCTCGCAGGGCGGGGACTATGAGGGCCAGCTCCGCCCGCTCCTTCATGTCGGCCAAGTCCTGGTCATCCATCGTCGCGAACACCGCACGCAGCCCATGACGGATGGCCTCGACTGGGCCAAGCTGCGCTGGTTGGGTGCGGCAGGCTTCGATTATGAGCGGGTCATAGTTGTCTGTGAGCATGAGGTCTTCTTTGGACGGGAAGTAGCGGAAGAGGGTGCTGGTTGACACCAGCGCTGCCTCGGCGATCTGCTCGGTGGTCGTCTCGTGATAGCCCTGCAAACTATGTCGTGAATCTTTAGAAACTTGAGGCGCATTTGCCCTCCTGTTCTGGTGTTGTCTTTGGTGGATAGCTGGGTTCTTGCCGCGGTGGACTCGTAAACGCCAGCTACTAGAGTGGGCGCTTGCACGGGCTGCATGCCTGGAAGATTCGGAGTCAGACCACTGTGCTTCGGACCGGAGCTGCGGAGCTTCAGGATTTTAAGATCAAGCCACTCTTTAAGCGGGTGGCTTCTCTTGGTCAGGAAGTGGATCGTAAATTGTTTGAACAGCTACGAGATCCAAATTGCGTCTAACAGAAAATTCCTGAGAGGACTTCAGCTTGATTTCCGGTTACAACTACAGCTATTATAATAGGGGTTATATACGGGTTATAGGAGGATCCTGATGCCAAAGATCAACGTCTACCTTCCCGACGCGCTCGCGTCGGCAGTCAAAGACGCCGCTGTGCCAGTGTCCGCGGTGTGCCAGGCGGCGCTCTCGGAGGCGGTGGAGCGCGTAGGACGAACCCGGAGGGGCATCGCGGCGCTGCGAGACCCCACGACTCCCGCTGCCATCCTCGACCAGATCGGGGAGGGCATCCGGAAGCGGATGACCCCACGACTCGTTGCCACGCTCAGGACCGCCGCCTTGAATGCTGAGGGTCAAGCCCGCTTCGCGGTGTCGTCACTCGACCTCTTACACGGCCTCCTCGACGACGGCGAGAACCTCGCGGTGCGCCTATTGCTGTCCCAAGGTGTTGACGTCGATGCGCTTGTCGAGGCGACCGGGGCGAGCCAGACGGACGAACCCGGCCCCCCAGCCTACGAGTCGTCTCACATGCTCCTCGGGCGGCTCACAATGCCAGGGCGGCTCGCGTGTGCTGCCGCGCTGGAAGCGGTCGTGAAACTCGGCCACAACTACGTGGGGTGCGAACACCTTCTCGTCGGCCTTGCCACCTGCGATGGCAAGGCCCGAGACATCTTGGTCGAACACGGCGTCCAAGCCACGGCGCTCCGTCAGGCCATCAGTGCTGCCGCTGCAGGGGTCATGCTGGAGCGAAGTCGATCTGCCGACCGGAGTGATGCCACGGTTGCCGATCTCCAGCGCCGACTCGAGGCCGTCGAGCGCCAACTTGCCGGCACTCCCGGCGCGTGATCCCTGAATCCAGCCGATAACCCAAATATAATGATGCATAACTACCAGGGTTTTTGCGTGTCAGAATCAATTGAAAAGTGATGCCGCGTCACTTTTCAACGGGTGTGGGTTCCCCCATCTTGAGCGACGGTTCCGTCTTCCCTGTCACCCTGGCGTCATCAAGCTCGTCAAAGCATCGGCAGGAGCGATCTCGACCTACATGATCTCCGTCATTCAGGAAACAGGTGGCTGGCGGCAACTGGTGCGAGTACGAGAGAATTGATGGCTCGGATGGGGCACGCCTCCCCTAGGGCGGCTTTGATTGACCAACACGCTGCTGAAGACAGGGATAGGGCGATGGCAGCCGCATTGTCGAGTCTTTTCGAATCTGCGGAGGTCTTGTAAATTACCCGTAACGACCCATCAGTTGCCCAACATGTGCGAACTTGAACACAGGTTAACTCCGACGAGTTCTGGCCAAAAGCGATCTGAATCTAGCCTCTAAGGCGGCCGGTCGATTGCAAATTCCACACCGTGACTCGTTGTTCCCCTGCACCTAATGTGCCAACAAGAATGTGCGTGTCGTGGTCGGAATGTGGTCTGCGTATAACTGTTGGAACTGACATGTAATTCATCGGTCATTAGAAACAGCCGTAGAACAGCCAATATACCAAGAGCGGGCGACGAGAATCGAACTCGCGTTCTCAGCTTGGGAAGCTGATGTTCTGCCTCTGAACTACGCCCGCAACTGTGATTTTTACTTTTATATACACTATCGTATGTACCCATGATCTTGTCGGATCGAACTATAAAAGAAGAACTTGCTAAGGGACGAATAATAATTGATCCTTTGGATGAAGGGTGTATCCAGCCGTCCTCCGTGGATCTTCACGTGGACAAATACTTTCGAGTCTTTCGAAACCATACTGCGCGGGTAATTGACGTGAAAGAGGATCAATCTGAGCTGACTGAGTTGGTAGAAATTACAGATGGTGAAGTGTTCATCCTGCATCCAGGTGAATTTGTGCTTGGTTCAACTGTTGAGAGAATTGGCATACCTGATGATCTGGTAGGGCGATTGGAGGGAAAGTCATCATTGGGCCGTCTCGGTCTATTGATCCATACGACAGCCGGATTTGTCGATGCCGGATTCAACGGTAACATAACCCTGGAACTGTCAAACGTGGCGAATCTTCCCATCACGGTTTATCCAAATATGAAAATTGGTCAGATCTCGTTTCTAAGGATGACGACACCAGCAGACGTACCGTATGGATCCAGGGTGGTGGGTTCGAAATATCAGGGGCAGCGAGGTCCAACTCCCTCGAGGTACTTTGAGAACTTCAGGAGATGACCTGTCTGTAGCTGAAGAACTAGTACCAGAGCTGTATTGCTTGTCCTCGAATTGTGATAGTCGCCCGATTCCTGGCTAATGTAAGCTAATGCATTTTCATATTGGACCCGAGAGTAAATAAACATGGGTTTTGCCTACGATCAGCACTCGGTTTGCTAGGGAGGATTTCGTTGAGATTACTCATAGGTGTGGTCATTTTTGTAGTGGCTGCAGTGTTTGCAGGCAGGAGGCTCCTTTTCCTCTATGGCCTTATTTCATCTGGCAAGCCGTCCCCGGGAAGGACTGAAAACGTTGGTGGCCGGATTTGGGCCGAACTCTCCGAGGTCATTGGGCAGCGGAAGCTCCTAAAAAAGACCGTTCCCGGCATTGCGCATGCCCTGACCTTTTGGGGCTTCATTATTCTTCTCGCCACGATTATCGAGGCTTTTGGAGCGCTTTTCAGCTCCACGTTTGCGATCCCTTTGATTGGTCATGACTCCTGGCTGGGGTTTTTGGAGGATTTGTTCTCAGTTCTGATTCTCTTGTCTCTGGGCGTGTTCACGGTCTTGAGGATAAAGAATGCCCCGTCGCGCAGACAGAGGGAGTCAAGGTTCTACGGTTCGCACACCGGTGCGGCCTGGATTGTTTTGTTCGGCATCACGATGGTGATCATCACGCTGCTCCTTTACCGTGCCGCTCAGGTTAACCTCGGGCACTTTCCGTATGGCGGCGCCGCATTCGCGTCTCATGCAATAGCGTCTTGGATAAAGGGGTTTGGCACAACGGCCAACAAGGTCATTGAGGTCACGTTCCTGGAACTCAACATAGCTGTGATCATGGGATTCCTTGTGTTCGTCACCTACTCCAAGCACCTGCACATCTTCACCGCGCCGCTGAACATCATATTTTCACGTCGCCCGAAGGCATTGGGGGCGCTTGGCAATACCCCAAACATGGATCCAGAGCAACTGAGCGAGGATGACGTTTTCGGTGTTGGGCAGATTGAGCACTTAACCTGGAAACAAAATCTCGATCTCGCAACTTGCACCGAGTGTGGAAGGTGTCAGGAGCAGTGTCCGGCCTGGAATACCGGTAAGCCGCTGTCGCCAAAGCTGCTCATTATGAATCTCCGTGACCACCTTTTCAAGTCCGCTCCATCTCTCATCGGACCCGGTGCGGCCAAGACCACTCAAGTCCCACTTGTTCCGGATGTGATCGATACCAATGTGCTCTGGTCCTGTACCACCTGCGGTGCCTGTGTAGAGGCCTGCCCGGTGGACATAGAACACATTGACGTCATTGTCGATATGCGACGTTACAAAGTGCTGATGGACTCCGAATTCCCGACTGAGGCCAACTTGATGTTGAGGAACGTGGAGAATCAAGGCGATCCTTGGGGTCTCGGTCAGTCCAAGAGGCTTGACTGGACCAAGAGTCTCGATTTTGAAGTCCCTGTTATCACGGGTGAGATTCCCGGAGATGTCGAGTACCTCTTCTGGGTGGGATGCGCTGGCGCACTGGATGAAAGAGCCGCAAAGACAACCCAGAGCGTGGCCAGGCTTCTCAATGCGGGCGGCGTCAAATTTGGTGTGCTTGGTCCCAAAGAGTCATGCACAGGCGACCCTGCCAGACGGTTGGGTAATGAGTACCTTTACCAGATGCAGGCAATGGCTAACATCGAGACGCTCAATGGGGCCAAGGTGAAAAAGATCATCGCCTCTTGTCCTCATTGCGTCAATTCGTTGGCCAATGAGTACCCTTCCCTCGGCGGCAACTACGAGGTGATCCACCATTCACAGGTTTTGGAAAGACTGGTATCTGAGAGAAAGCTTTTCCCGGTTACCCCCGTCAATGCCACGGTCACCTATCACGATCCCTGCTATCTAGGTAGGCACAACTCGGTCTACGATGAGCCACGGTCGGTTCTCAGTTCTGTGCCGGGCTTGAAGACCGTCGAAATGCACAAGCACCGCTCTAAGGGCTTTTGCTGTGGTGCTGGAGGATCACGTATGTGGCTGGAAGAAAACATTGGCAAGCGGGTAAATATGGAGCGGACCGACCAGGCGCTTGTCACTGGTGCGGACATGGTGTCGACGGCATGCCCCTATTGCATGATCATGCTTGATGACGGGGTAAAACAGCGGCAGGCGGAGGGCACAGCATCGGAAGAGATGAAGGTGATGGATGTCGCTCAGGTCTTGGAGAGGTCTTTGAGCGAATAGGACCTATGAAAAGGCGAGAAGTAATGGCCTGGTCTCATTAGAGCCAGGCCATTACTTTGGTCTAATCTGTGTCAGGATAGCGGCCGGACAAAACCTAATGGAATTTAGCCAAACGCCTTATCATCGGCGTCTCGAAGTCTTTTCGACATAGTCTCAAGCAGTCGAACCGCCATGGACGGAATCTCTTCAAGGACCGAGGTAAATTCCCGTGACGGCAGGACGAGAAGATCCATTTCCGACTCCGCGGTCACTGTTGCGGATCTTGGAAGGTGGTCAAGAAGTGAAAGCTCTCCAAATCCATCGCCTGGTCCAAGTATTGCAACCTCATGGTTGTTCTTGGTTACCTTTGCTCTTCCCGTAACAATAAGGCAAAATTCTTTGCCAACCTTGCCCTCTTCGCACAACACTGAACCCGGGTGGATGGTTACCTCATCGCAGGCAGACTCCAAAAGTGCAAGTTCCTTGCGGTTGCAGTCGCTGAAAAGCCAGCTGGACCGGAGCGCATTGGCTTTTGAATCTTTAACTTCATTTTTAACCATTTACAAAAGATAACACTAATTCCGGTATTCAGCGCAATGGATTGAGGCTGCTCCGAAAATTTTTCAAACGGTATGTTGACTGGGTCTGCAGTTAAGCTTTATCCCGGGTTCACTGCAGTGGTGGGCTGTTTTTGTTGCTTGAGGCTGGCTTTATGGTGGGCGGATGAGCACCTCGCACTTGTCTTGGTTTTACTGTGTCCTTTGGGACGATGGAAATAGGAGAGGGTCACGCAGGTAGCGTCCGCCTATCCACTAATTGAGTTTGCCGTCACTGCAGCGGTGGCGTTGGTGGCGAGCCGTTTCATCCGCTTCGTTCCGGCGGTCGTTTTGCAGATAATCTTCGGGATTATACTGGGAGCGGAGGCCTTTTCGCTCAGTAGCAAGGATTTTGGTATCGAACTGCTGGCAAATGTCGGTCTCTTTGCAATCTTTTTCGGAGTTGGGCTGGACTTTGACTTGACAGCTCCCGAATTGACCTCGTCAACTCCCGCGCGCTCCGCAGTGGCGGGGGTGTCGGCGTCACTGGTTCTGGTCTTTTTGGCGACACTTGCTCTTGATCACTCGGCAGGCTCGTCTTTTTTGGTTGGCATGGCAACAGTGTCTACGTCTGTATCGGTATCTGTCTACAGCTATCTCACAATTGGGCCGCTCTCCCATCTGGAGGCAAAGTTGGCTGTCCTGGCCGGGCTCTTTGATGACCTGCTTGGGCTGATTGCACTGTCGGTACTTTCAAGTTTGCTCTCGGGATCGTTGAAGGGGCTGATTTCTCTTGCCGTTAGCCTGATCGTGGTGCTGGTGAGCTACGTACTCAAGCGGAGCCCGACAGGTAAATCGTTCCAGCTGCATCCGGCCTACCGGTATGGGCTAGCTGTGGTCGTAACTGTGGTTCTTGTCCTCTTGTGGTCCCGGTTTGGCTTGACGCTGGCCATTGGAGGCTTTGTGGCCGGGGCGTTTTCGGGCCCAATCCTGACTGAGGGAGATCAGCGGATTCTCACCAGGGTGGGCGGCGTGCTGGGAACGTTCTTTATGGTGTCATTAGGACTTTTGGTTCGGCCGGAGCACGGCATTTCGCTGGTGGAGGTGCTTGGAGTGGCTGTCCTATCCTTTGCCATGACAGTTGCCAAGTGGGCGGCGGCGTTAGCAATAGGCAAACAGGTTAAAGACAGAGTGCTCTACTGGTTCTCCATGGTGCCAAGGGCTGAGGTCGCAGGCATTGGCCTAGTGCTGATAGCTCCCCGAATCTCGTCTTCATTGGAGATGGAGGCCGTGTTGGCTGTCGTCGTCACATCTCTGATTGCCCCGCTTGTAATAATTCGGAGAGCCAGGGAGATTTAGTCGAGCTGATGGGTCTTGATGGCTTTGAAGTTTTCGTCGAATTCATAAACCATCGGAACCCCATTTGGCAGTTCCAGATCGAGGATCTCTTCATCACCAATATTCTCCAAGTGCTTGATCATTGCTCTTAGTGAGTTGCCGTGTGCTGACACTAGGACGTTTCTGCCGGCAATGATATCTGGGACGATGGCATCGAAGAAGTATGGAAGCATCCGTTCGAGCACGTCCTTCAGGCATTCAGCTCTTGGAAGCAGGTCTGGAGCAAGGTTGAAGTACCTTGGATCGAACCTCGGGTGTCTTTCGTCGTCAAGGTCCAGCAGTGGTGGCCGGACATCGTAACTTCGCCGCCAGGTTCTGACCTGATCGGCACCATGTATCGATGCCATTTCGGCCCGGGTATGGCCCTGCAGGGCTCCGTAGTGCCGCTCGTTTAGCCGCCAGTGTTTGAAAATCGGTACCCAGGATCTGCCATATGCGTGAAGTGTTGCGTCGACGGTTCGGATCGCCCTGAGCAGTACGGAGGTATGGACCACATCGATCGGGATCCTCTCCTTAAGGAGCCGTCGACCGGCCTCGTATGCCTCCTCGATGCCTTTGTCGGTAAGGTCAACATCGATCCAGCCCGTGAAGCGCTCTTCGAAATTCCAGGTGCTCTGACCGTGACGGAGAAGTATCAAACTTGCCATGTTCACAAAATAGTCCGAAAGTTCCGGTTGAGCCTAATTTTGTTAGATTGCTACTTGAAATATAGAAAAGTTGAGTGTAGTTATGTCAACTTAGATATAATGCTTTATATAACTTTATACAAGCTTTATAAGGAGGCCTCAAAGTGCCAAAGGCCGTAGGCATTGACTTAGGAACTACAAACTCGGTTGTGAGCGTACTCGAGGCAGGCGAGCCTGTTGTAATTCCTAACGCAGAAGGTGGACGCACAACTCCATCCGTCGTCGGATTCGCAAAGAATGGCGAAGTGCTGGTTGGTGAAGTCGCAAAGCGTCAGGCAATTACAAACCCCGATAGGACGATCCGCTCCGTCAAACGCCATATGGGTACCAACTGGTCGGTGGATATCGATGGCAAGGGGTACACGCCCCAGGAGATTTCTGCAAGAATTTTGGCCAAGTTGAAGCGGGACGCGGAAAGCTATCTTGGTGACACCGTGAACCAGGCGGTTATCACAGTGCCGGCATACTTTGACGATGCACAGAGGACAGCCACAAAGGAAGCAGGCCAGATAGCCGGACTTGAGGTGCTGAGGATCATTAACGAACCAACCGCCGCTGCGCTGGCATACGGCCTTGACAAGGAAGGTCAAGAACAGACCGTACTGGTTTTTGACCTTGGTGGAGGTACCTTTGATGTTTCTATTCTTGAGATTGGTGAAGGCGTGTTCGAGGTCAAATCAACCTCCGGGAACACCCATCTTGGTGGAGACGACTGGGACCAGAGAGTCATTGATTGGCTCGTAAAGTCTTTTAAAGACACAGAGGGAGTTGACCTTGCCAGCGACAAGATGGCGCTTCAGCGGCTGAAGGAAGCCGGAGAGAAGGCGAAGATCGAGCTGTCCTCGGTCCAGGAGACGAATATCAACCTGCCGTTCATCACCGCCACCTCCGAGGGCCCAAAGCACCTGGATTTCAAGCTTACCAGGGCCAAGTTTCAAGAACTCACCAACGATCTCACTCAAGCATGCAAGGGACCTTTCGAGCAGGCGATCAAAGATGCCGGACTGAGCAAGGAGGAGATCGACCACGTGATCCTCGTCGGTGGCTCCACCAGGATGCCAGCCATTCAGGACCTAGTTCAGTCTCTTACGGGCAAGGAGCCGCACAAGGGCGTCAACCCGGATGAGGTTGTGGCTGTTGGTGCCGCTGTACAGGCCGGAGTTCTGAAAGGAGAGGTGAAAGACGTTCTGCTGCTGGATGTGACACCGCTGAGTCTCGGTATTGAGACCAAGGGGGGCGTTATGACCAAGCTGATCGAGAAGAACACCACCATTCCGACCCGCCGTTCAGAGGTTTTCACCACGGCCGACGACAACCAGCCGTCTGTGGAGATCCATGTGCTTCAGGGTGAGCGCGAGATGGCGATGTACAACAAGACCCTTGGAAAGTTCCAGCTGGTCGGACTGCCTCCGGCACCTCGCGGAGTGCCGCAGATCGAGGTCACCTTTGATATTGACGCAAATGGAATTGTACATGTATCTGCCAAGGACCGTGCGACCAACCAGGAGCAATCGATAACAATCACCGGGCAGTCTTCACTGGCCAAAGAGGACATCGAGCGAATGGTCAAGGATGCTGAGGCCCATGCTGAGGACGATCGTCGGCGCAAGGAAGAGGCTGAGACGCGAAACAATGCCGATACTTTGGTTTACCAGACCGAGAAGCTGCTCAAAGACCAGGGAGAGAAGATCTCCGGGCCCGAGAAAGAATCGGTCGAAAGTGCTCTGGCAGCTTTGAAAACAGCTCTCGAAGGCAGTGATATCGAGACCATTAAGACCGGAACCGAAGGGCTCATGACTGCAAGCCAGACGTTCACGCAACGACTCTATGAAGAGGCATCCAAGAATGCCAGCGCAGCCCAAACTTCCGGCGATGAATCCACCACTGCCTCATCTGACGATGAGATAGTGGATGCCGAGATAGTCGATGAAGAAAAGAACTAACGATATTGGCTGTTCGAGAGAGGCGGGAAACGCCTCACTCGGACCCAACGGGGTAAAGAGATCATGAGCGAATTTGACAACGACAATTCAGAGTTTCCGGATGATGGTGTTGAAATACCTGATGACCTGTCGTCTCTCGAAGAGGAAGCCGGTGTCATCGAGGCGGAACTGGTAGTCGAAGAGGAGAAGGTTGAGGGTGAAACCACATTGGAGGATCTCGTCGAGAAGCTGTCGGCAGAGCGGGATGACTACTTGAAGGCGCTTCAACAGACAGCTGCTGACTTCGATAACTATCGGAAGCGGGTTACCAAGCAGTTCCAGGATGCGGGAGATCAGAAGGTCGAGACTTTGATAGCCAAGCTTCTGCCCGCGCTGGACAATATTGAACTTGCTTTGGCCCACTCCAAGGAGAACTCAGATCTGGCTTCTGTTCTGGCTCAGATATCCAATGGACTGTTGGATATCCTGACCAAAGAGGGGTTGGAGATAATCGGCAATGCGGATGTCGATTTCGACCCGACATGCCACGACGCGGTAATGCATGAGCCTGGTGACGGCAGTGCAAAGGTGTCGGAGGTATTTCGTTCGGGTTACAAGTGGAAGCAACGGGTGATTCGTCCGGCAATGGTGAAGGTAGTGGGACAGGGATAAGGCTTAGCAATGGCTCCTCAGCGTGAGTGGTTTGAAAAGGATTATTACAAGGCTCTAGGTGTGTCGAAGACGGCTACCGACAAGGAGATCACTCGTGCCTATAGGAAGTTGGCAAAGCAGTACCATCCCGACACCAATCCCGGCAAAGAGGATCAGTTCAAGGATGTGTCCGCGGCTTACGAGGTTCTGGGAGACCCCGTGAAGCGCAAAGAGTACGATGATGTCCGCTCCATGGCTGGACCCAGTGGTTTTGGTGGAACATCTGGAGCTGGTGGTTGGGGTGGCGGCGCCAGGGCGGAGGACCTTGGTGATCTCATTGGCGGCCTTTTCAATAGAAGCAGCCGGCGTTCCTCTGGTACGCGTGGTCCAATCAGAGGGTCTGACCTGGAAGTCGAGGCGCATATCGGTTTTGAAGACGCGGTTAACGGCGTCACTACGACGCTGAATATGGTCTCCGACGTCACCTGTCAGACTTGTCATGGAACAGGCAGCGCGCCCGGTACCAGCCCAGTCGTTTGTGCACGATGTCAAGGCACGGGATCTGTCTCGGATAATCAGGGATTTTTCTCTTTTTCATTGCCGTGCCCCGCTTGTGGAGGCAGAGGAACACGTATTGAGAAGGCTTGCCCAACCTGCCGTGGCTCTGGAGTCGAGTCCAAGAATCGACAGATAAGGGTGAAGATTCCCCATGGCGTGGAAGATGGATCGAGAATACGCCTAAAGGGCAAAGGGAGCGCTGGCGCAAATGGCGGTCCAGCCGGCGACCTGTATGTGGTGATTCACGTTGCTCCACACAAGATCTTCTCAAGGAGGGGCGCGGACCTGCTGCTTACGGTGCCGGTCACATTTGCTGAAGTGGCTCTGGGGACAACTCTCACAGTTCCAACTCTTGATGGCCAGGTGTCGTTGAGAGTTCCGGCCGGGTCAAAATCAGGACTGACCCTGCGGGCAAGGTCGAAAGGACTGCCGAAGGTTGGCAAGCCGAATGAGGTTGGAGACCTATTGGTAACGGTTGAGATCGAAGTGCCTAAGCATCTGTCGCAAGAGCAGCGAAAGGCTGTTGAGGAATTTGCCCAAGCGACAACAGAGTCTCCCAGGAAGTATCTGGAGGTTGAATCAAATGCTAGAAAATGAGGGGTACCTGCAGCCGAGCAGTGGAACATTAAAGGCGGTCTATGTAATTTCGGTTGCCGCGGAACTGGCTGGAATGCATCCCCAGACTTTGCGGATCTACGAGCGCAAGGGTCTCGTCTATCCGCTAAGGACGGATGGCGGTTCGCGCCGCTACAGCGAAGAGGATGTGCGAAGGCTTCGCCGCATCCAGGAGCTCACCAACGCCGGTCTGAACCTTGAAGGTGTGAAGAAGTTGATGGAGCTTGAGAACGAGATCACCTCGCTCAAGATGCAACTGGAGTCCACCAGGGCTGAACTGAAGAAACAGAGAGAAGAGACCGACCGTCTCTACAAGAGGGAGATCGTTCCCTTCTCGCACGGCTTGAAGATCTTCAGCAACTACCAGAGGCGGGGCTGACTGGCACGATAAGGCAGAGAAGGAGGTAACGGATGGCTGGCACTGACCCAAACAGGTGGACCATAAAAACCCAGGAGGCAATTGCGCAGGCAGCCACCAGCGCGAAGGCGATCTCCTCGTCGGAAATCACACCCGCACACCTTTTGCTGGCACTCATGGCTCAACCCGAGGGGCTAACGTTGCCCATCCTAAGCAGGGTTGGGGTGTCGCCCATGTCGCTGCGAAACACCTTGACCGACGCCACGTCCAAGATGTCCAAGGCTTACGGCACGGAACCCCAATATTCGAGATCCTTTGTCGAGGTGCTTAATGGCGCTGATTCGCTCCGCCAAGATATGGGCGACGATTACATTTCGGTAGAGCACCTGCTGGTCAACCTGGCGGACCTGATTGGCGTGTCCAAAGAGGATTTGATGAAGGCCCTACGCGAGATCAGGGGTTCTCACAACGTCACATCACAGAACCCGGAGGCGGCCTATCAGGCTCTTGAGAAGTATGGCCGGGACCTTACGGATCAGGCCCGCAAGGGGAAGATCGATCCTGTAATAGGCCGTGATGACGAAATCCGGCGGATAATCCAGGTTCTTTCCAGGCGAACCAAGAACAATCCGGTGATAATTGGTGAGCCGGGGGTGGGCAAAACCGCGATCGTGGAAGGACTGGCCAAGCGGATAGTCGAAGGTGACGTACCCGAGTCGCTCCGGCACAAGAGGCTGATCGGTCTCGACCTGGCTGCGATGGTGGCGGGGGCGAAATATAGAGGGGAGTTCGAAGAGCGGCTTAAGGCCGTACTCAAGGAGATTGCCGATTCTCAGGGCGATGTCATTACTTTCATCGACGAGATGCACACAGTCGTCGGAGCCGGAGCAACGGAGGGGTCGATGGACGCCTCCAATATGTTGAAGCCGATGCTTGCCAGGGGTGAATTGCGCATGATTGGAGCAACAACTCTGGATGAGTTCCGCAAATACATTGAGAAGGACCCTGCGCTGGAACGAAGATTCCAGAAAGTGCTTGTCGATCCACCCAGTGTCGATGCCACGGTCGCGATTCTTCGAGGTCTCAAGGAGAAATACGAAGTTCATCACGGAGTGCGGATTCAGGATTCAGCCCTCATCGCGGCAGCGGTCTTCTCTGACCGCTACATAACGGATAGATTCTTGCCGGACAAGGCCATAGATCTTGTTGATGAGGCAGCCTCAAGGCTGCGCATCGAGATCGACTCTATGCCTACCGAAATAGACGTAGTCAATCGCAGGATTAGGCAGCTTGAGATTGAGAAGATCTCTTTGGAAAAGGAGACTGACAGAGCCTCCGTGGAGAGGTTGGCCCGTCTCGAGAGCGACATCGCCAACCTCAACGAAGAGTTCAACGTTCTCAAGGCCCGCTGGATTTCAGAGAAAGACGCGATCGACGCGATAAGGGCGACCAAGGAGAAACTGGAGAGCATAAAGGATGAGGCGGAGAGGTTTGAGCGCGAGGGCCATCTGGACAGGGCGGCGGAGGTGCGTTATGGTCAGATTCCAAGGCTAACCAAGGAGGTCGAGGCGGTAACCGCCAAGCTTATGGATCTGCAGGCCCATGGACGGATGCTCAAAGAAGAAGTGGACGAGGAGGACATTGCGGAAGTGGTTTCCAAAGCCACGAATATTCCAGTGTCGAAGCTGCTTGAAAGCGAGGTGGCCCGTCTGGTCCATATGGAGGAGTACCTTCATGAGCGTGTGATCGGCCAAGATCAGGCCGCATCAGCCGTGGCGAATGCCATCCGGCGTTCGCGGGCCGGACTTTCGGACCCTCACCGGCCGATCGGATCGTTTCTGTTCATGGGACCAACCGGTGTGGGGAAGACCGAGATGGCAAGAACCCTGGCAGACTTTCTTTTCGATGATGAGCGGGCGATGATCAGAATCGACATGAGCGAGTATCAGGAGCGCCATACTGTGTCTCGGCTGATCGGTGCCCCACCTGGTTATGTCGGTTTTGACGAGGGGGGCCAGCTTACGGAGGCCGTCAGAAGGCGGCCATACTCGGTGGTCCTTCTCGATGAAGTTGAAAAGGCTCATCAGGATGTTTTCAATGTCTTGCTCCAAGTTTTGGAAGACGGTCGACTCACCGACTCTCAGGGAAGAACCGTCAATTTTACCAACACCGTTCTCATAATGACCTCCAATATTTCAGGTGAGCCCTCCACGGTGTTTCGGCCGGAGTTCATCAACAGGATCGATGAGATAATTAGATTCCACACCTTGAGTGAAGAGGACCTGTCCAAGATCGTCGACCTCGTCGTTGAATCGCTTAGGAAGCGGCTGAGTGACCGTTCAGTTGATTTGGAACTCACAGATGATGCGAAGAGGTGGTTGGCCAAAGCCGGATATGACCCGGTTTACGGGGCACGTCCGCTCAAGAGGGTGGTGCAAAGAGAGTTGGGAGATCCAATTGCGATTGCACTCCTTGAGAATCGTTTCGGCGAAGGTTCGGTGATCAAGGTCGACGCGACTTCGATAGATGCACCTCATCTCGTTCTATCTTGAGATTTGTGTCAACTAGTATTTATAGTCTGTGCCGATAAGGTGCCAATTGACTAACGAAAATAGAGTATTCAGGCGTTTCAATGTTCTGAATCAAGATGGAGGTAAGCCTTGCCCGTAACAATTGTACTGGGCACTCAGTGGGGCGATGAGGGCAAAGGAAAGCTGACTGACCTGATTGCCGCAAACATGGATTTTGTGGTCCGTTATCAGGGGGGCCACAATGCCGGCCACACTGTAGTTGTGGATGGCGAGTCTTTTGCGCTCCAACTCATTCCATCAGGGGTTCTGAACGAATCTGTGATTCCGGTCATCGGCAACGGAGTGGTAGTAGACCCGGGTGTATTGCTTGACGAGATCGACACGCTCAACTCCCGCGGAGTGGACACCTCGAGACTGAGAGTCTCGGGTCAGGCCCACCTTATAATGCCGTACCACATTGAACTAGACCGTGTCGCCGAGAGGCATCTTGGAAAGAACTCACTTGGCACGACCAAGAGGGGGATAGGGCCAACCTATGCGGACAAGGCCGCCAGGATCGGTCTCCGGGTCCAGGATATGCTGGATCCCAAGATATTTCGACAGAAGCTCGATGTGGTTCTTAAAGAAAAGAATGCAATTCTGGCAAAGGTATATAACCGGTTGCCGCTTTCGTCTGACCAGATTGCCGACACTTACCTGAATGAGTATGCACCGCGGATTGCACCCCTTATCTCTGACACTGTATCGCTCTTGCACGATGCAATTGGAGAAGGCAAGAAGATACTGCTAGAGGGTGCCCAGGCCACATTTTTGGATCTTGACCATGGGACCTATCCATTTGTCACATCGTCAAATCCGACTGCGGGCGGGGCGATCACCGGGTCTGGAATTGGCCCAAGAAACATATCGAGAATCATCGGAGTTGCCAAGGCCTATCTTACGCGGGTAGGGGCAGGACCATTTCCGACGGAACTCTTCGACGAGACGTCCGACGTACTTGTTGAGCGGGGCCGTGAGTTCGGGACTAATACTGGCCGCCGACGCAGAACGGGGTGGTTCGACGCGGTGCTACTGAGGCAGGCTGTTCGACTCAACTCACTGTCTGAGGTATTTTTGACCAAACTTGACGTACTCGATGAATTCGAGGTTGTGAAGGTAGCCGTCGCCTACGAGTTAGAGGGAGAGCGGTACGATTCAGTGCCTTACCACCAGTCTGTTTTTCACAAGGTGGTTCCAATTTATAAGGAGTTACCCGGTTGGCGCTGCGAACTTTCAACTGTCCGAAACCGTTCCGACCTGCCTAAAGAGGCTCTGGAATATATAGAGTTCCTCTCGGAGCAGATCGGTGTTCCGATCACGATGGTCGGTGTCGGTCCCTCCAGAGAGCAGTATGTGGAGATCTAGGTGAGGATTGCCGTATATGGTTCCGGAGGCAGAGAGCATGCCCTTGTATCGGCTTTTGTTTCTCATGGCCATGAGGTAATTGCCTTTCCCGGTAATCCCGGGATTGCCGGAGTCGCGGCAATTTCTCCTGGGCCCTTCGAAGATATAGATGCCGATCTTTTTGTCATTGGGCCGGAGGCACCACTCGTCGACGGCTTGGCCGACGTTCTCAGAGGCCAGGGAAAGCTTGTAGTAGGTCCTGGCAAAGACGGGGCTCAGCTGGAAGGCTCCAAGGCCTGGATGAAAGAGATATTGAAAAGCGCCAAAATACCAACGGCATCGTTCAGAACCTTTACTGAGCCCGCCAAGGCGATAGAACACTTGAACTCATATGACGGGCCGTACGTGGTAAAGACCGATGGCCTGGCCGCTGGTAAAGGCGTTCTGGTGACCAGGAACCGCGAAGAGGCAATACAAGACGTAATCGAAAAGTTGAACGGACACGCTTTTGGGTCCGCAGGGACGACGGTTGTAATTGAAGAGGCGATGGAAGGTCCTGAGCTTTCGCTTCTGGTACTGTGCGATGGGACTAAGGGTGTTGCTCTCTCGCCGGCACAAGACTTCAAGCGGATTTACGATGGCGACCAGGGTCCCAACACCGGGGGTATGGGTGCGTTCAGCCCTGTGCCAAACGTGGGTAAGGAACTGGTGGACCAGATCTTGAGCGAATCGGTTGATCCGCTAATCAAAGAGTTCAACAAGCGAGGAATCGACTACAGGGGCGTGCTCTACGCGGGTCTCATGCTAACTAAAGATGGTCCAAAGATTGTCGAGTTCAATATTCGCTTTGGTGATCCGGAAACCCAAGTGGTGATTCCGAGGGTGAAGAATGATCTGGCTCAACTTTTGTTTGAGTTGGCGTCAGGTGATCTCAAGACCGAGCCCGAGTTCATTTCAGAATCAATGGTCACGGTTGTAATCGCTGCCGAGGGATACCCGCTTTCTCCTCGGGTTGGTGCCGTCATAACCGGAGCCGAAGACGTGATGGGCGATGGAGTCCAGGTATTTCACGCTGGAACGAGGAGATCTTCCTCCGGCGACCTGGTGGTTGGCGGTGGAAGGGTCCTTAATGTCACCGCCAAAGGTAAAGATCTTAAGTCAGCAAGGGGCTTGGCCTACGAGTCCGTGTCGCTGGTATCTTTCGAGAAAATGCAGTACAGGCGGGATATAGCACTGAATGCAAGTGAGTTGAGTGGCTTTTAGCCTTAATGGCGTCTGAGCCAACGTGCGTGATAGTTTGGAATGGGTTCATTGTGATCGATAGATACAGTCCAGTTGAGATTGCCGAAATATTCTCCGATCAGTCAAGGTTTGCCACCTGGCTCGAGGTTGAGATCCTTTCCACGGAGGCGTGGGCGTTGATCGGAATTGTTCCGGCAGAACATGCCAAGGCGGTCAGGGACAACGCCCCCAGAATCGACGCTGCCTTCGTCGAAATGGTTAACCAGAGGGAACAGGTGACCAATCATGATGTCGCGGCATTTGTTGACGTGGTCCAGTCAATGGTCGGCTTTCCGCAGGGATCGTGGATTCACTACGGGCTCACCTCTTCCGACGTCGTGGACACCGCTCTCTGCCATTTGATGACAAGAGCCATGGATGTAGTCTTAACCGGGGTTGAACAGCTTCTGCTTACCCTGGTAGAGAGGGCGTTTTTCTATTACAGGACGCCAATGCTCGGACGAACTCACGGAATGGCAGCCGAGCCCACAACGTTTGGCAACAAGCTTGCCTTATGGGCACTTCAGGTTAACCGCGATCTATCCCGGCTGCGCAAGGCACGGGACGGCATAGCGGTAGGCAAGCTCTCGGGGGCGGTTGGCACATATTCCAATGTGGATCCCTCAATCGAGGCCTATGTCTGCGAGCATTTGGGACTGAAGAATGTTCCTGCCACCCAGGTTATCGCCAGAGATCGCCATGCCGAGGTCCTCTACTCTCTCACCGCACTGGCGAGTTCCATCGAGACCTTCGCAACTGAGATTCGTCATCTGCAAAGAACAGAGGTGCAAGAGGTCGAGGAGCACTTCAGTCCTGGCCAAAAGGGCTCGTCCGCGATGCCGCACAAGCGTAACCCAATACTTGCAGAAAGACTCGTTGGAATGTCGAGAGTTATGCGGGGTTATCTGATCGCAGGTCTCGAGGATATTGCGCTTTGGCACGAAAGAGATATTTCCCACTCCTCCGTGGAGAGAATCGTCATGCCGGATGCATTTTCGCTTGCGTACTACATGACCAAGAAATTTGATGGACTGATAGCCCGTCTTGTGGTCTATCCAGAGCGGATGATCGAGAACCTTGATCGAACTCTGGGTCTGGTCTTCTCTCAGCCAATCTTGCTCGCCCTGGTTGCG
Source organism: Actinomycetes bacterium (assembly GCA_021777475.1). Taxonomy (GTDB): domain Bacteria; phylum Actinomycetota; class Acidimicrobiia; order Acidimicrobiales; family Acidimicrobiaceae; genus SCQM01. The sequence goes on from JAJYDM010000011.1 coordinate 19,963, forward strand.
TCGGGTCTCAGTAGAGATGATGCATACCGGATTGTCCAGCGGTGTGCACACAAGGCTTGGGACTCGAAGACTCCGTTTGCAAAAGTACTGACTGAGGATCCCGATGTGGGCATAAGCGCGGCCGAATTGACTGCGGCAATGGACCTAGGTGCCGCCTTGCGAAACGTGGGGAAAACATTTGAGGTCCTCTTGGCCGAGATCGAATTACCGGATGCCAAACGTCAAGAGCTTCAGGCTCTGATGGCCGACTAGATGCTTCGGTAGCCAGCCTGGGCGCTAGGAGGTTCGGCCAGGAAAGTTTGCCAATAGCTCTTTCCTTTCAGCCAACCGCTTCAGTCCCTCGGCTCGGCCTAAGCCTTTCCGGTTAGTCTTTTCTGGGTTGTCCGAAAATTGGCAAGGTTATGTACAACAATCTGGTGGTCGCAAGCGCAGAATGGCGGCCGCAAGGGTCTCGGGGAGTTCCGAGGCGTCCATTGAGTGGACCTTCCCATCATTGAGCACCGTGTCCGCAACGGCAGGCTCGAGAAGATTCTCGGCGTCGCTTGAAGGTTCGTCAACCTCCTCCACGACTCCGGACGAAGGGTCTACTCTTCCCCAAACCTGTGGTCCCGCGGCGATAAGGAGAGTGTCGATGCCGCCTTCCATTTTATACGCTGCGGATGCCACCGATCTTTCCACCGTCGACACGAGCATCACCGCCTGTGTGGCAAGAGTGTCGTTGAGTCCCAGGATGCCGCTTACGCTGTTGGACCCCCCTGCCAACGCGCTGAAGGCAACAATTAGTAAAAGTTCTGGCACGAGGGTGTATTAGGCTCAGTCGGGTGGAAGCCCAACCTGGTAGAAGCATCGCCATGGCAGTGGCCACCAGAAGGCTGGTGAAGAGAGGTTCAACGCTGCCAGGGGTCGCAAAGGTTGCTTTTTGGTGCTGGCAGAATCGGGTTGACAGGGCCTATCCCCATGAACGGGGTGAGGCCTGCAATGGCGACGATCCATACGGCCTTTGGCTGACGAATGGGCCTTGGCATCCTCTTGCCGCTACTTGCACGTTTGCCACCGTGCGTTGTCTGCAATTCGGAATCTCTGAGAGTTGAAATTAGAGCAGGAAAAATAACGTGGCAAAGTTCAGGGTTGTTACCTGCGATAGTAATGCTATTTAATGCGCCAACGCATTGATCAATTTTGTGTACCTGGACTTGCCTGAGTGGTGTTTGACGCATCTGGGGGCAGACAGTTGACATGGTCGGCATTCTTTTCCCCAGGCTAGAATCAGCTTAAATGAAAGTGCCTTTCTGAGAAGCTAGAAGTGGTTTGGAGTGAAAGCTATTCTGGCATTTCAGTTGGTGCTTTTTGCATCTTGGACGATGGTGAAACTGACTCTCTGCAGTTTGTGACCGGTGTAGAGTCGCATTGACTCGCTGGATAGATTTGGGAATAGATTTGGCACTGAAGCTGATTCACAAAGGAAAAGTAAGGGATCTCTATCGCGTAGGGAGTCCGGATGAAAAGCGGCTGCTCATGGTCGCCTCTGATCGTGTTTCTGCCTTTGATGTTGTCATGGCCGAAGAGATCAGAGACAAAGGGAAAGTGCTTACTGCGATGAGTGAATTCTGGTTCGAATTGCTCGGTGACCGGTTTCCAAATCATGTCGTTACGACTAGGCCAACATCGATTGAGTTGGGGGAGGATCTGCCAGCGGATTTCCAAGGAAGGGCCATGCTCGTCAAAGAGGCGCAAATGCTTCCAATCGAGTGCATTGTCCGTGGGTTCCTGGCTGGGTCTGCGCTGAAGGAGTATCAGGCCTCTCAAACGGTCCACGGTCAAAGACTGCCAGCCGGTCTGACCGGCGGCATGAAGTTCCCGGAGCCTATTTTTACTCCTTCCACCAAGGCGGAAAGCGGCCACGACGTCAACATAACTTTTGACCAAGCTGCTGCTATCGTTGGAACTGATGTGGCGGTCAAGGTCCGGGACATGTCTTTAGGGATATATGAAATCGGCGCGCAAAGGGCGAAGCAAGCTGGTGTGATTCTGGCCGACACGAAGTTTGAGTTTGGATTTATCGATGGTGAAATCGCAATCTGTGATGAGGTTCTTACGCCGGACTCATCAAGGATGTGGGAAGCGAGTGAACTGTTGGCTGGCGGTGAACCCACTGCGTATGACAAGCAGCCCCTCAGAGACTGGCTGGAATCGACAGGTTGGAACAAGATGCCACCACCGCCGAGTCTTCCCAGTGCTGTCCGGGAGTCTTTGAGAAACAGGTACATTGCCGTTTATGAACGGATAAGCGGCAGGGAATTTTTAGGCTAGATATTAGGCAGTCTGCATTTCGGAACACACCTAGGTGAATGGGAAGTCGATGAGGTTTCAAGCAAAGGTTCAAGTCTGGCTGCGGCCCGGTATTGCCGATCCCGAAGGACATACGGTGTCCGAGGCTATCAACGCGCTCGGCTATTCTGGGGTTTCAACTGTAAGAATGGGCAAAATAATCTCCATGATGGTTGAAGCAGAGTCTAAGGAAGGTGCAGCTGCGAAGGTCTCCGAGATTGCATCGACGTTGCTATCAAACCCGGTACTTGAGGACGCGCTTGTTCAGATTGAAGAGGCATAATTGACCGGGAAGAGTGTTGGAATTCTGGTATTTCCAGGGTCGAACTGCGAATATGACGTAGCGTCAGTTTTGGAAAAGATGGGTGTCAGAACCCAATTGATATGGCATGGTCAAACCGATCTTGGCGGCGTCTCGGGGCTGATTCTTCCAGGTGGTTTTGCCCACGGAGATTATTTGAGGCCGGGAGCGATTGCCAGATTTTCGCCGGCCATGTCGTCAGTGATTGAGTTTGCTAAGAGCGGTCATCCGGTTCTGGGAATTTGCAATGGATTTCAGGTCCTAACCGAGGCGAAGTTGCTGCCGGGGGCCCTTCAAAAGAATGCCAGGCTGAAGTTCTTATGCCAAGAGGCGGAGTTGGAGGTGGTGTCGACGAGATCTTCAGCAACTTCGCTCGCCGAATCTGGTCAAAGGCTTTTCTTGCCGATCAATCATTTCGAGGGCAACTATACCTGTGACAACGACACTTTGAATGAACTTGAGTCCAACAATCAGGTGGTTCTGAGATATGTTGAAAATCCGAACGGATCTATGAATTCGATTGCGGGTATTTGTTCAAAAGAGGGCAACATTGTGGGGATGATGCCACACCCCGAACGCGCATCCGACGACCTTTTGGGATCGGTCGATGGACTCCAAATCTTCAAATCTTACGTCTCGAATCTTATGTAATTGAGCACTCTGATCAGATCATTGTGCTCCAGAAGGCGGAGTCCAACTTGCCCGCGTTAGACAGATAGAGATGTCTAAAATGCCCTGGCCCGTGGCCTGCGCTCCACTTTACCAATTGGAGCAATTCCGGCTTTCGCCAGGACGTCGGGACTAACTCCTAGCTCCTTCCAAGCGGGGAATGAAATTCCTTTTCGCTTTGAGTACTCCTGGGCAACACCGATGAACTCGCTTTCAAGCTCACCTATATCCGGACCGTTTTTGAGCCGCTCCAGTTCCTGGGTCAGCTCGATTTTCTTCTGAGTCAAATGGAGGCGATTTAGTGGATGAGTGTTTTTGATAACGGTGTCAATTGAGTTCAATTGTCTTGTAATTGACTCAAGAGTTCTCTTGCGACCTCGTTTTGGTTTGGATATCTCAATGGCCTCAAGATACCTTCGAACTATCTTGCTTTGCTCTCGTCCCTCTGAAAGAGTGGACTTTTTTTCATTGGAGAAAGTCATTCGATTGTGATCAATATTTGTAACCATGCTTTAAGTAGTAGCACGTAACCAACTCACTAGAAAAATCAGCTGATTACACGCGGAAAAGGATATGGCAAATGGGGACTAAAACTCATAGTCAATTTGGAGTCTCGCCGAAGCCAAATGTCAAATGCACAATCATGTCGATTGCCAGGTCTAGACCACGGTTTTGGATTCGTATATACCCCGCGCCTGGTTAATTAGATAGGCAGGCAAAATTTGCCTCTAGTTTGTAGATATGGAAATGTCGCTGCATCGCTCCCTGGGACTCACTGATTCCGAATACGACATGATTGTCGAGGTACTGGGTCGAACGCCCAACCATTTAGAGCTCGCAATGTATTCGGTAATGTGGAGCGAGCACTGTTCATATAAGTCATCGCGGGTACATCTTGGCAGGTTGCCGTCGAAGGGCGATAATGTTCTGGTTGGACCTGGCGAGAACGCCGGCGTAATCGACATTGGCGACGGCATAGCTATAGCTGTACGGATGGAAAGTCATAACCACCCTTCTGCAATTGAGCCGTATCAGGGTGCTGCCACCGGGGTGGGCGGAATCCTGAGGGATATTTTCACGATGGGGGCACGGCCAATTGCACTTTTTGATTCACTTAGGATGGGACCGATCGACGATCCCAAGAATCGGTGGATATTTACCGGTGTTGTCAGCGGAATATCTGGATACGGCAATGCGGTAGGTGTTCCAACTGTCGGTGGAGAAATTGTTTTTGACAAATCGTTTAGCGCAAATCCTCTGGTTAACGTGGCGGCCGTTGGCATACTTCCGAAAGATCGGCTGGTTCTTGCCAAGGCTTCTGGCGCTGGCAACCTGGCCGTCCTCTTGGGAGCCTCTACGGGCAGAGACGGCATCGGAGGTGTTTCGGTCCTTGCTTCAAGCGGATTTGACGAATCGAGTGCGGCTAAGAGACCAAGTGTCCAGGTAGGCGATCCCTATGAGGAGAAGAAGCTAATCGAGGCATGTTTGGAGCTTCTCGACCTGAAGGTAGTGGTGGGTATCCAGGATCTTGGCGGTGCAGGTATAACCTGTGCGACATCAGAGACAGCTGCCAATGCCGGAATGGGAATGGATGTCTACGTTTCTGAGATTCCGGTGCGTGAGTCGGACATGGAGCCTTTTGAAATCATGACTTCGGAGAGCCAGGAGCGTATGCTGGCGATAGTCCAGCCTGGATCTTTGGAAAAGGTTCTGGACGTCGCCAAGAAATGGCAAATCTCTGCCTCGGTAGTCGGGGTCGTCAAGGATCCAGTCGTTCTGAAATCGGGTGTGCGGGTAGGGGTACTTCGCGTGTTTGACAGGCGTGATGGCGATCTGATCGCGGAGATGCCGGCTGCTTCCCTGGCCGATGAGGCTCCCAAATACCGCCGGGAGATGCGTGAGCCGGAGGACTTGCAGAGTCGTTTTGCGCGGGAAGCAGGGACAGACTCCGACAGGTCAGATCTCAACCGCGACCTTATGCAGATGCTTTATGATCCGAGGTGGATCTATTCCCAATACGACCATCAGCTATTTCTCAATACCGTTGTGAAACCGGGTCAGGATGCGACGCTGCTGAGGGCGGCCGGGCCGGGTGTCGGCTACACAGGGAAGGGTATCGGTGCCTCAGCTGACGGAAATTCCCGCTGGTGTTCTGTTGATCCCAGAGCAGGATCTGCGATGGTGGTTGCTGAGTCAGCACTTAATGTCGCCCTTGTCGGGGCCGAGCCGGCTTGTCTGGTAGATTGCCTTAATTTTGGCAACCCTGAGCATCCGGTTGTCATGTGGCAGCTATCTGAGGCTATTGACGGTATCGCTGAGGCCTGCACGGCTTTAGGCATTCCGGTCGTGGGTGGAAATGTGTCTTTCTATAACGAGGTTAATGGCTTGGACATTGACCCCACCCCGGTCGTGACGACGTTGGGTGTGGCTACCACCATTGTCAGGCGTCCACCGGGAATCGGATTCGTTGAGCCCGCCACCCTGGTCCTAATTGGCGAGACGCAGCCGAACTTGGCCGGGTCGAGATGGGCTTATCAGCTAAAGAACGACAGGTCCGGCACTCTGCCTGTAATTGATCTGCCTAACCATCGCAGACTGCTGAGTGCGATGGTGAACCTTGTGAGAAACAGTGAGCAGTATTCGATTTCAGCCATTCATGATGTGTCTGACGGTGGCATCGCCCTCGCGTTAGCGGAGATGGTATTGGCCGGCGGTAATGGAGTGGTGACTGCTGATGGCGCAATTGGCGATTACAGGGAGCTATTTTCCGAATCTGCATCAAGAGTACTTGTTGCAACCGAGAAACCGGAGTCTGTCCTGAATTATTCCAGCGGGCTTGGCCTTGCGGCCAAGGTTATAGGCGATGTGACGGGATCGAGACTGGTTGTTCGGGGTCTTTTGGACCTTGGCCTTGATGATCTGCGGAACGCAGTCAAGCAAAACGGGCTCAGCTGAGGCGGCTTTCAAGCTCCGTCAACACTGAATCAGGTACCTCCAGATCGCCTTCGCCCACGCATATTTGCAGTCCGGTCTTGTAGGTTCCATGGTAGTCCGAGCCGCCGGTTGGAACGAGGGCAAGGGACTGTGACGTTTGGACCAGGGAAATCCGTTCGTCTTTGCTATACCGTGCGTAATATGACTCTGCTCCAACAAGGCCGTACTCCTTGAGCTCGGAAAGGATGGCCACAAGTTCGTTGTTTGAGACACCCAGAGTCAACGGATGGGCTATAACTGGGAGCGCATTTGAGGCGACGACGAGTTCAATGGCCTCTTTTGGGGTCAGCAGTACTTTTGGAACGTAAAAGGGTTTACCCTTGGCCAGGTACTTGTCGAACGCCTCTTGGATGGACGAGACAACTCCCTTTTTCAGCATTATTGCGGCAAAGTGGGGCCTTCCTAGGTTGGGTCCGCCAGCCTCTTCCATTAGCTCGTCCCATGTTATTGGAATGCCCCCCTCGCGAAGTCTGGCGGCTAGGACCATATTGCGGTCGGATCTGGCTTTTTGGATATCGGCCAGGCGGTCTTGCAGCGGTCCCGATGTTGGCTCAAGGAAGTAGGCGAGGAGATGAAAGGTCCCGCTTTCGAAGATGCATGAGATCTCCACTCCGGGCACAAATCCAATCTCCAGCTCTTTGGCGCGATTCCAGGCAGCCTCTATCCCATCGAGCCGGTCGTGGTCAGTCAGCGCTACGCAACTGCAGCCAGCAGCTTTTGCGAGTTCAACAATGCCTTGTGGAGAGTCCGAGCCGTCTGAGAATCGTGAATGGGTGTGTAGGTCGATCATGATGCGCTCTCGTTAGTAGTTCCATGGTTCAAAGTCCAGGGTATTGTTTTCCGGGTAAAGTAGCGACAATTCCTAATGGTTCTGCAGAAAATTCGACTAGGTTTTCTATGTGGGCGTCCGATGATCTTAGTTTGGTACATATGAGTGCTTTATAGCGCTGAACAGACGACTTGAGCCTTGTTGTTCGATTGAGACGGGGAAGACGAGCGAATTTATGTCCTTTACAAAGGACCAGGAGTTAGGTTTTGAAGGTGGACCTGGGAATGATCCCAGTGGCTCAGTGCAACCCAAATCTATATTCACAATTGTTCCGTCTGCCAACGCAGACTGGGTCGGTCGTGGGGATTCCCAAAGACAGGATGGCCCCGCTGATTCGCCTGCAGAGGCATGTGGAGTATTCGGAATAAAGCTGGAAAACGCTTCGGTTTCCCATCTTACATTTGACGGACTGTATGCGCTTCAACATCGCGGACAGGAGTCGGCCGGAATAGCGGTCTCTGATGGCCAGGGCATAACAGTAGTCAAGAACATGGGCCTGGTCAGCAATGTTTTTGATGAGCGGACTCTGCTTGCTCTTCCTGGTGGCATGGCCATTGGCCATACGCGTTACTCGACTACCGGAGCTTCCAACTGGAAGAATGCCCAGCCGGTTTTTAGGGCCATCGGAGAGACGGGATTTGCATTGGGCCACAATGGGAACCTGACCAATACTTCCGATCTGGTAGAAGAGGCCGGACTTCTTCCCGGTCTTGCCATTTCAGACACTGATGCACTTGCCGAGCTCCTGTCAAGGCACTTTTCGAAAGATCCTGGTCCTGACAGTCTCAAGGATGCTCTTCTGGCGGTGCTTCCGATGCTGAAGGGGGCCTTTTCGCTGGTACTGATGGATCTGGCGAATCTGATTGCGGTCAGAGATCCCAACGGGTTTCGGCCACTTTGCCTAGGGCGCCTTGGCACTGGATGGGTATTTGCCTCGGAGAGTCCGGCTCTGGATGTGATCGGAGCGAAATTTGTCCGAGAACTCGAGCCCGGGGAGATGGTTGTCGTTTCGGAAGGTGAACCAAAGAGCTACTTCCCATTCCCCCCCGATCGGGTGGATCCCAAGCTGTGCATCTTTGAATTTGTTTACTTTGCCCGTCCCGACTCGCGCCTGCTGGGCAGGGAAGTCCACGGCACGAGGAGGCGGATGGGCCAGTACCTTGCCTTGACTGCTCCCGTGGAGGCGGATATGGTCATGGGCGTTCCCGATTCTGGGGTGCCTGCCGCAGAAGGCTATGCTCTGCAGTCCCAGATCCCTTACGGCCAAGGGCTGGTCAAGAACCGTTATATAGGTAGGACCTTCATTACTCCAGATCCTACGCAGAGGGCAAACGGCGTTAGGCGAAAGCTCAATACCCTGACCGAGAATATCGTCGGCAAGAGGCTTGTGGTGGTGGATGATTCGATCGTTCGGGGAACCACGACCAAGGCCATGGTTAAGCTTCTCAGGGAGGGTGGAGCTACGGAGGTCCATTTGAGGATTTCGTCCCCACCATACAAGTGGTCCTGCTTTTACGGCATTGACACTCCATCAAGGCCGGACCTTCTGGCCTCAACGCGCACTCTGGACGAGATCAGAGAGTATCTCAATGTCGATTCAATTGCCTACCTGGATCTAGCTGATCTTAGAAAGGCGATCGGTGCCGACAATGGGTTCTGTGATGCCTGTCTGACTGGCAACTATCCTGTCGAAGTTCCGGTAAGCATCCTTTCCGCGGCGGCTGTTGGCAATAGAGTCGACTGATATGGCGAATAATGCGGAAGAACCCTTGACCTACGCCTCTGCCGGTGTTGACATCGAGGCTGGGGAGACTGCAGTCTCAAAAATTCGATCAAAGGTCAAGGCCACATTCACCAAAGAGGTAGTGTCGGATATCGGTGGCTTTGCGGGAATGTTCGCACCAGATCTGTCGGGTTACGCTGAACCAGTCTTCGTCTCATCGACAGATGGTGTAGGTACCAAAGCCATGGTGGCGACGATGGCCAATGTCTACGACACCGTAGGAATCGACCTTGTGGCAATGTGCGTGGATGACCTTGTCTGCACCGGTGCGCGCCCACTGTTTATGTTGGACTATGTCTCGATTGGCAAGCTCGATCCGGAGCAGATCGAGATGCTGGTGGGTGGCATCGCCGACGGGTGCGTCATGGCTGACACGGCTCTTGTTGGCGGTGAAATGGCTGAACATCCAGGCGCAATGGAACCAGGTGACTTCGATTTGGCGGGATTTGCAGTGGGACTGGTTGACCGATCCAAGGTGTGGGGTGCTGATCGCGTGCGGGAGGGGCACAAACTTATCGGGCTGGCATCCCCGAATCTTCGCTCTAACGGGTTTTCACTTGCCAGGGCTGCATTTTTTGGATCTCTGTCTGACGATGAAGTCAAGGCTGTGGGAGCAGGCCCGGCTTGGAACGGTTCAGCGAAGTCGCTTTTCGAAGTGCTCTTGGAGCCGTCGGTCGTTTACAGCCATGCGATCACCTCAATACCCGACAAGGAGTTTGTGGCCAGCTGCGCGCACATTACGGGTGGTGGAATGCCGGGGAATCTTCCGAGATCGTTGCCAAAGGGTTTGAGCGCGATGATTGGCGCAGGCTCGTTCGAGATTCCACATATCTTCAAAGAGATTCAGAATCGCGGCGGAATCTCTGAAGAAGAGATGTTCCGTGTCTTCAACATGGGTGTAGGCATGGTATTGGTTGTTGACCCCGCTGGCGAGGTTGCCATCAGAAGCCATATCGAAAGTTGCGCGATACCCACCTATGCGCTGGGAACTGTAGTAGGCGGCGAGAGGGGTGTGATCTTTGTCTGAGCATGTTGCGTACAGGTTGGAAGAGATACAGGCAATGGATGACGACGTCCTGCTTGCCACACTGAAGGAGCATATCATCCAGCACTCGATTCTCACGGGTAGGTTTATCCTCAAATCCGGTTTGGAGAGCAGGTGGTTCATCGATGCCAAGAAGACAGTTTGCTCCGCAGACGGCATGCTGCTGGTCGCGAATGCTATGTGCCGAGTGCTCCCAAGTGAAGCGACCGCCATCGGAGGGCTGACCATGGGCGCCGATCCTGTGGCGTTCTCGACCGCGGCGATCAGTGCCGCCCTTGGAAGGCCGCTTCGCAGTTTTTCCGTTAGGAAAGAGACAAAGGATCATGGAGGCGGGGGAAGAATTGCGGGCATGCTCATGGAAGGTGACAAAGTTGTCGTCACCGAAGACACGGTAACCCGGGGGACTTCGATGTTGCAGGCCGTGACCGAGGTAAGAGATGCGGGGGCGGAGGTCATACTGGCCGTGGCACTTGTCGACAGAGGTGGTAGCGCCAAGCGGTTATTAGGAACGATGGAAGTCGAGTTCAGGGCTCTGTTCAACGCTCACGACCTTGGATTTGACTACGAAGGCGGCTTCACCTTCTGATTGAAGGATGAGCTAAATCGCCAGTAGTTCCCTGGCCGCTTTGACTATTTCGTCGGTACCGATCATAAGTGCCTTTTCAATTGCCGAAGAGAATCCGAGCAGCGGAATATCAGGACTTGCGAGCCTTTTTACCGGAGCGTCCAGAGCCCAAAAGGCATGCTCTGAAATGAGGGCCGCAATCTCCGCGCCAGCTCCAAAGGAGACGTTGTCTTCGTGGACGATTAGGACCCGTGAACACCTAGTGGCAGAGTCCAGAATTGTGGCGCGGTCAAGAGGAGAGATTGTTCTCAGATCCACCACTTCGATATCGGCCTCATCCTGCAGGGCTTCTGCTGCCGCGAGTGCGTAGTGGCGATGCAGACCGTAGGTGATGATTGTCAGGTCTTTCCCGGGCCTCACAATCTCGGCCTGTCCGATGGGCACCAGGTAGTCGGGCTCTGGAATCGGCCCGGAAATCAAACGATAAGCCTTCTTGTGCTCAAGAAACAGGACGGGGTCAGGATCAAGATGAGCTGAGTTCAATAGCCCCACCATGTCTTTTGGTGTGCTTGGCACCACAACCTTGATCCCTGGAATGTGGGCAAATAGAGACTCTATCGCTTGGGAATGGTAAAGCGCGCCATGAACCCCACCGCCCCAAGGCGTCCGGATTATCATGGGCACATGCCAACCGCCATCCGATCGGTAGTAGGCCTTAGCGGCTTCGGAAACGATCTGATCGAAAGCAGAGTGTATAAAGTCAGCGAACTGAATCTCGACAATCGGATGCTTCCCCATGAATGCGAGACCAATTCCAAATCCTACCAAACTGGATTCGGCCAGTGGGGTGTCCAGGACCCGATCCGGGTATTTGGCCCAAAGTCCCTCGGTCGCCTTGAAGACGCCTCCTTTACGGCCCACGTCTTCACCCAGGATGACAGATGACCCATCTGTCTCAAGGATGTGACCCAGGCTGTCTCTAAGTGCTGTGATCACGTTGCCAGTCTTCACCGCTTTGAAGTCTTGCTTTTGGTATTTGGCGGGAGAGGTGTTTTCGATCACTTTCGCGTAAACATTCGTCCCGACGGAATCCGGTGTCGGGTCGGGTACCTCCTGCGCAAGGGCGGCCTGGGTGTTTATCGCTTGTACAAGGCGGTCTTTGAGCTGCAGCAGTTCGAACTCCGACGCAACCCCGTGGGCAGTCAAATAGTCGGCGAACTTGACAATCGGATCGGAAGCCTTGGCCGTCTCAACTTCTTCGCGGGAGCGGTAGCTCTGGTCGTCGTCGTCAGAGGTGTGGGGGCCGAAACGGTATGCGATAGCTTCGATGAATGTTGCTCCGCCTCCAGATCGGGCCTTGTCGACGGCATTCTTGACAGCCTTGTAGACCGCTAGAGGATTGTTTCCGTCGACCTGAATGCCTTCGATATCGTACGCCGCCGCTTTCTTGTAAAGCTCAGTCACCGCCGACTCCATGGCTAACGGAACTGAAATCGCGTAGCCGTTGTTCTCACATATGAAAACAACTGGCAGGTCGTGTATCCCCGCGAAGTTGAGAGCCTCGTGGAAGTCGCCTTTGGAAGTGGCTCCATCTCCGAAATCACAAATGACAACCTCTTGAGAACCGTCCAGCTTGAGACCGTAGGCGATCCCAGCTGCATGTGGCAGTTGCGTTGCAATTGGAGAAGATCCAGTGACGACCCGGACGCGTGGAAGTGACCAGTGGTTCGGCATCTGACGCCCTCCGGAGTTAGGATCTTCGGCTTTGGCGAAGATCCCCAGGAAAGCTTCATATGGAGTCATTCCAAGTCCCAATAGCAGGCCAAGGTCACGATAGTAAGGGAGAATCCAGTCTTCCCCCTGCTTGACGGCTTTTGAGATTCCGGCGTGGATCGCTTCATGGCCGGTGCTGGATATTGAAAAAGGTGCTTTGCCCATTCGGTTCAGGGTCCAGATCTTCTGGTCCAACAACCTGCTGGTGAGCATTATTTCGTACATGTCTCTGAGATCTCTGTCATCAAGGCCAAGATCTCTGTAATTACCCAATTCCGAAAGGTCGGTTATTGTTGTGGAATTATCGTTTGGACCCGATTGATTTCTTGTGTGGTTGCTCTCGTTACCCGGCTGCGGGATCAACTTTTTTCCCCGGTGTTTTCGAGACCATTTGAACAACGACATTCCATAACCTTATGGGTTCGTAGCAATTCTCTCACTGATTATGCTACCTCGCCTACCATTACCAAGAAATTCTGAGCCTTTTCGATCTATCCATTCAAGCAGCAGACTGTATAGACTTCTTAGAATAACCCAGAAGATTTTACATGTATAACTTTTATAGATAGGTAGCATCTGTCAAAGCTTTTGTGGCAGGTCGGCTAGGATCGGCGATTATGGCAACCCCAAACGTGTCTCATTCAGTGACAATCAGAGCGGAGATTTCACACCGCCCAGGTGCTCTTGGACGCCTTACAACAGCAATTGGAGACGCTGGAGGCAACATTCTAGGCCTGGATCTGGTGGAGGTATACACGGACCTCATTATTAGGGACATCACCATTTTAGCCACGGATGAAGATCACGTACTTAAGATTCGTGCGGCTTGTGAAGCTGTCGAAGGCGTTCATATCCGCAGTGTTCTCGACAGAGTCTTCAGGCTTCACCTTGGCGGGAAGATTGAAGTGCGGGGAAAAAATCCCATCAATAACAGGGATGACCTGTCGATGGCGTACACGCCCGGTGTCGCCCGCGTTTGTATGGAAATTGTTGACAGGCCGGTTCAGGTGCACACTTACACCATCAAGGCCAATACCGTCGCAATCGTAAGTGACGGAACAGCTGTTCTGGGACTTGGAAATATCGGTCCACATGCGGCAATGCCAGTTATGGAAGGCAAGGCCCAGCTTTTCAAGGAGTTTGCTGGAATCGACGGCTTCCCGATCTGCCTCAACGTCAACTCGACTGAAGAGCTGATCGAAACAATAGCCCGTCTCGAACCAACTTTTGGTGGAATCAATCTGGAGGATATCGCGGCTCCCAGATGTTTTGAAGTCGAAGAGGCGCTGAGATCCAGGCTGGATATCCCAGTGTTTCATGACGATCAGCACGGTACAGCCGTGGTCGTCCTTGCTGCGCTCAGGAACGCCCTCAGAGTGGTGGATAAGAGGATGACCGATCTCAGGGTCGTCATAATGGGCGCAGGCGCCGCTGGCGTCGCCATTGCAAAGATCCTGCTGAATGCTGGAGTGCCGGATGTCATCGTCGCCGATAGGCGAGGAGCGATATTTCTTGGCCGTGAAGGAGACAGTGGACCCAAGGCGTGGCTTGGTGAAAACACGAACCCTTACAAGGTGAAGGGTTCCGTTTCGGATGCAATGGTTGGAGCGGACGTTTTTGTGGGTGTTTCTGGTCCCGGATTGATAACCCGGCAGGATGTCATGGGGATGGGAAGCAAACCTATCGTGTTCGCACTTGCGAACCCGACTCCCGAGATTATGCCTGAGGAGATAGAAGGTATCGCAGCGGTCATCGCAACGGGCAGGAGCGACTATCCCAATCAGATCAACAACGTATTGTGTTTTCCTGGAATATTTCGGGGTGCGCTGGACGCCGGGGCCATGGCTATCACCGAGTCGATGAAGTTGGCTGCCGCCAACGCGATAGCGGCTGCGGTTCCCGAGGATGAGATCGTTCCAAGCTACATTGTTCCATCGGTCTTCAACAAGTCAGTTGTGTCGCTTGTGGCCAGTGCTGTGGCAGATGCCGCCAGGGCTGATGGAGTAATTCGACATTCCCCGAACGAGTAGCTTTCTTCGCTTTTTCCGCGTTTCACGGTTCAGGCGATGCTATGGCTGCCGGAAAATGTTGGTCAAGCTGCTAAAATATTGATTTAACGTATTGCTGCACTGTGCAGCTATCTGTGATCGTCTTTTGTTCCGTTTAAACACTGCGGTTAAAGAGTCATCTTCGAGACGAACTCAGATCGCAGAAGTCGCTTTAGATAGCGCAAATGGAATAAGGAAATCATGACAGTAAGTTTCGCGTCTCTTGGCGTCGATCATAGAATAATTGCGGGTCTGAACAGCCAGGGAATCACCGAACCACTACCAATTCAAGCAGTCACGTTGAAGGACGCTTTGCTTGGAAGAGATATCTGCGGCAAGGCCCAGACAGGGTCTGGCAAGACTCTGGCGTTTGGCATTGCGCTCCTCCAGCAGAATGAGCAAGGCCAACCAAAACATCCTAGGTCCTTAGTAATTGTACCTACCAGAGAACTCGCCGTTCAGGTGAGAGACGTTCTGGCCTCGGTTGCAGGGCCAAGGCAGGTTAGAGTTTCAGTTGCCTACGGCGGCGTGAGTATCGAGACGCAGATAAGGGCACTCAAGCGTGGCGTTGACATTTTGGTGGCAACTCCAGGACGTCTTATTGACCTTGTGAACCGTCGAGCTGTTTCACTATCGAGAATCACCTCGGTGGTGTTGGACGAAGCTGATCGAATGGCCGACATGGGATTCATGCCCCAGGTCGAGGAGATACTGAGTCAGACCTTCTCGGAGCGGCAGACCATGTTGTTCTCGGCCACTTTGGATGGGGATGTGGACCGATTGATCAAGCGGTATATGAATGATCCGGTTCGCCATGAGGTTGTTTCCGAGACGGACAGTGCGCCAAAGATGACGCAGTACTTTGTGTCTGTTGACGACCGGGCAAAGGTTGAGGCGGTTGCCACGATGGTCGCGGGTGCAGAAAGAGCGCTTGTCTTTGTAAAGACCAAGCGCGGCGCCGATGAAGTTGCTGACCACTTGGTGGAGTATGGAATCCGTGCCTCCGCCATGCATGGCGACTTGCGCCAGTCTGCACGAAATCGCGTTTTGGAGCGTTTTATCAAGGGTTCTGTAAAGGTGGTAGTGGCTACCGACGTTGCTGCGCGCGGATTGGATGTCAGCGGTTTAGATCTGGTCATCCATTTCGACCTACCTGAAGATCACAAGGCCTACATTCACCGTTCAGGGCGAACAGCACGAGGTGGAGCGGTCGGTGTTGTTGTGACTGTGCTTACACCTCGTCAGGGCGCAGAAGTGCAGGGGCTTCAGAAATCACTCGGAGTCACCGTCCCGATCTATTCAGTTGATCCCAGTGATTCGCGTTTGGGCTTGCTGGTAAAGGCTAGCCAGGCAAACGAGACCATTGAATTCGAAGACTTGCTTGAGATCCGTCCCAAGACGATGTCTAAGGGCAGAGGCGGGTCGTCCGGTTATTCTAAGGGCGGCCGCGGATTTAGCCGTAGCGGCGCCGGTAGGTCATTCGGATCTGGTGAGCCGTCATTCCGTGGCAGTCGGAGCGGAGGCACATCACGTTCCGGGCAGGCATCGGAGGGCAACAGTCGTGAAAGGCGCGAGACCTTCGGCAACGCTGCCGAGTATGGATCAGACTCGAGATTTAGAAGCACACATGTGAAGCCGCACAAGCGCAGCTACGCCCGCTAATTCTCATTAATCAAATCGACCGGGCAACGCGGCTCCGCCGCAATTAGCCCGGTCGATTTAGTTAAAACTCGGATGCAGAGGTTGCGTTTCTGGGCTGCCTGTGGACTTTCAGGGGCCGAATGCCAAAGTGAAATCAGTACCTAACCGTTGATGAATTCAAACCCGAAACGACCCTTGACGCATAGCATTCCATGAGTGACATCGTGATCAGAAGGTGAGGTCACCTTTACGATTCTGTTGTCCTGCTCGTGGATTTCCAGGTTGCAACCAACGCCGCAATATGGGCAGATTGTGCGGGTGATTGACTGTTTCGACTCGTCCCACCCGCCTACTTGGCGCAGGTCGTATTCAATCTTGGACATCAGAGCATTTGTGGGACAGACTGCGACACAGTTGCCACAATAGACACAGGCTGACTCGGGTAGAGCGACCCCAAACTCAGTTGTAATGTGAGCTTCAAATCCGCGCCCGCCAAGTGCGATCGCGAAGGTGTTTTGTGCATCGGTTCCGCAGGCTTCAACGCACCTGTAGCAAAGGACGCAGCGCGAATAGTCCCTCACATACTGGTTATTGTCCACCTTTGTTGGCTCTGCAACCGTCGCCGCCGAAGTCCCGTCGTTCTTGTGATGGTGCCCGGCACGGGTTTTCTCCCGACCCCCAATTTGGCCAGGGGCGGCCGGCGGTCCGAATCTTTCTTTGTCTACCTGGTATCGTTCCATCCAGCCGGCAAGTTCCGGAGAGACGATGGACATGTCCACCGAGGAAGCAAGAAGTTCAAGCACCATCTTGCGGCTGTCGGACACTCTTTGGGACTCAGTTTGAATGACCATTCCGGATTCAATCTTGCGAGAGCATGAAGGAACCAAAGTTCGCGAGCCCTCGACCTCCACCATGCATAGGCGGCAGGTGTTTACTGGCGTCAGGTTTTCGAGGTAGCAAAGAGTGGGTATGTCGATCCCATTGGTTCGACATGTTTGAAGGATGGTTGAACCCTCTGGCGCAGCGACTTCTTTACCATCTACCGTGATTTTTATCGATCTGCGGATTGCTAGCGCTATACCGTCATTCATTTTGAGTTCCCTATCCCCCTACGAGTCCAAGCCTGAAGGCAGATTCGACCGCGTTGGCGGCGGTTTGGCCGAGCCCACAGATCGACGACTCTCTCATCACCGTTGACACCTTCCCCAACAATGCGAGTTCGTCATTTCTACTGCCAATGGTGGTGCCATTGACAATTCTGGTGAGCAACTCCTCCAGACGTGCGGTGCCCACCCTGCAGGGCACGCACTGCCCGCATGATTCCTCACGGAAGAACTGTGCAATTCGTAGGACGACCTGGTCCATATCGGCGCCTTGGTCAAAAACCATGATTACCCCGGAGCCCAAGGTCACGCCTGCCGCGCGGACTCCCTCGAATGAGAGGCGAATGTCAAGCTGATCTGGCCCAACGAATGATCCAGCCGCACCACCCAACAGTATGGTCTTGAGAGACTTCCCGGTCGTGATGCCTCCAGCCATTTTGAGCAACTCTCCCAGCTGGATGCCAAAAGGCGCTTCGTAAAGGCCCGGCTTGTTTACGCTTCCGGAAAGACAAAACAGCCTGGTTCCTGTGGAATCTGGAGTTCCAATTTGTGCAAATTCGGGTCCGCCGATTGACAGTATCTCTAGCACATTGATTAGAGTCTCCACGTTGTTGACACCCGTTGGCTTGTTGAACAAACCTGCCTGGGCGGGGAACGGGGGCTTGTTTCGTGGCTCGGCGCGCTTTCCCTCAATTGAGTTGAACAGAGCAGTCTCTTCTCCGGCGATATAGGCACCGGCTCCTCTGCGGACTTCAATGTCAAAATCAAAGCCGCGGCCCATGATGTCTCTTCCGAGCAGTCCCTTTTTCTTTGCCATTGAAACGGCGTTGGAGATTCTTTCTTCGCCCAATGGATATTCGCCGCGGATGTATATGTAGCCCTTTTCGCATCCAGTTGCAAAGCCTGCAACCGTGAGGCCTTCGACAATGGAAAACGGATCCTGTTCCATGATCACCCTGTCTTTGAAGGTGCCGGGTTCGGACTCGTCGGCATTGCAGACGAAGTAGTGGGGCCTGACGGAGTTCCCGGCAACGGATCCCCACTTGACAGCGGTTGGAAATGCCGCTCCTCCCCGACCCATCAGCTTCGCGTCCTTTATCTCCCTAATGACGTTTTCAGGACCTATGTCAAGGGCTCTCCTAAGAGGCCCATAGCCTCCGTGGCTTCTGTAGGAGTCGATCGACAACGGATCAGTCACGCCAACCCTCTTCAGCAGCCTTAGGGACGACTGGTCGGTTTCCCTCTGCGGCACTCTTGCCGAGTCCGTGCCGATCCACTGGTCTGAAGGCCTACTTATTCCGTCTGAAAGAGAATTGGCATTGACCGGGGCGAGGAGTATCCGCCGATTCGCTTCCCCGGCCCTTTGAACCAGCGCGGCTGATCCCTCTTCGCAGCGGCCGAGACATGGGCTCCTTATCCACATGAGGCCGTTTACGTCGATGTCAGGCTGTCCGTACTCGTCGTTCATGAATGCCGCAGGGTCTGCATTCTTCGCGGCTCTGCAGGCAATGTCGTCGCAGACATGGATAACTGTTGCCGGGGCCTCTTCAAGAGAAAACATGGCGTAGAAGCTGGCCACTCCGTAAGTCTCTGCTGGTGGCACCCCGAGTTGAAGGCTGAGGTAGTCCAACGCCCCGTGGCTGATCCAGCCGATTCGTTCCTGGATCGCGTGGAGGGCAGGCAAAAGCAAGTCCCGCGGACCCATCTTGTTGTAAAACGGAATTTCATACGCAACGTGAGCACTCTTTCCGTTGGTCTCCACGACGCCACTTGGCTTCTCCAGTTGGGAAATTACGCTGTCTACAGCCTCCTTTTCCTTAGGGGAGGCCGGTCTGCCCGACGTTTTCAAATCCATTATGTCAAAGCCTCCGCTCTTGATGAGGATTTCGCTTTGTCTTGTATGCCTGTAATCTTTTCAATTCTGATTGCTGTCGCCTTGAACTCAGCGGTTCCTGATTTTGGATCCCATGCGTCAATAGTCAGAGAATTTGTGTCGACTTCGTCGGGGAAGTGGAATGTCATGAACGCCAGTCCTGGCCTGAGAGTTGCGTCCTTCAGCACCGGAGCGTGAATGGAGCCGCGCCTGGAAGTAACCGAGACTACCTCACCGTCTACAAGGCCAAATTTGTCCATGTCCTGCGGAGAGATGTTTAGTGTTTCCGGCTTGCGCAATGGCGACGTGAAGCCACCTGACTGGACACCGGTGTTGAACGAATCAAGCCGTCTCCCTGTGGTTAGCCGTATCGGAAACTCGTCACTCAAGGTGTCAAGGGCCGGTATGTGCTCTACGGGCGTAAACGGGGCCAGCGGTCCAACTACTGGATATTGCCAAAGTCTTCCGTGCAGGAATGGCGATCCGGGGTCGTTTTCGTCAAGACAAGGCCACTGGATCCCTCCCAGTTCCTCCAGTCTCTTGTAGCTCATCCCAGCATGTATCGGCGAGAGGCTTCGAAGCTCGTCCCAGACCTCCTCGGCAGTTGGGTGGCCCCAGTCATGACCGAGTCTCTTGGCGATGTCGCAAATGATCTCGATGTCATTTCTGGCCATCCCAGGAGGGTTCAGGGCCTTTCGCACCCTCTGAACGCGTCTTTCACTGGAGGTGACCGTGCCTTCAGCCTCAACCCAGTTTGCCGACGCTGGAAGTACCACAGTGGCAAGTTCAGCGGTCTTTGTCAAGAAGATATCTTGCACAACCAGGTGTTCGAGTCCCTGGAGAAGGCTGATGGCGTGACTGACATTGGCTTCCGACTGGGCCGGGTTCTCCCCGATCACGTAAAGGGTGCGCAACTCTCCCCGCTCCATGGCTTCAAACATCTGAGAAAGGTGCCACCCTCTCTTGGCTGGAATGCTCGTGCCCCACCTGGCTTCGAATCTCAGGCGGGCCTTAGCATCGGTTTCGACGTCCTGGAAGCCCGGCAGCTTATTTGGAAGCGCACCCATATCACCGCCACCTTGGACGTTGTTCTGGCCTCTTAGAGGAACAATTCCGGACCCGTATCTGCCAACGTGGCCAGTTAGAAGGGCGAGATTGATTAGTGAGAATACGTTGTCGGTGCCGTTGTGGTGCTCGGTTATCCCAAGGGTCCAGCAGAGCTGGGCTCGGTCAGCCTTGGCGTAACTGTGTGCCAGCTTTCTTATTAGTTCGGCTGGAACGCCGGTTAATTTTTCCCCTTTTTCCAGAGTGAATGGTTCGACGGACTTGGCATACTCATCAAAACCCGAAGTGGATCGGTTGATGAATTCAGAATTTGCAAGTCCAGCTTGGATTATTTCCCGCGCAACCGTGTTCGCCAGTGCAATGTCTGTTCCAACGTCCAATCCGAGCCATGTGTCCGCCCACTGGGCCGACGTTGTCTTCCGCGGGTCAACCACGAAGAGCCTGGCTCCGTTGTGGATTCCTTTGAGCACGTGGTGGAAAAATATTGGGTGAGCCTCTCTGGCGTTGGAACCCCAAAGAATAATAAGGTCGGTGTCTTCCGCCTCTTTGTACGAACTGGTGCCGCCACCCGCTCCAAACACTGTCGCCAGACCGACGACGCTGGGAGCATGTCAGGTGCGGTTACAACTGTCGATATTGTTGCTTCCAATGACGGATCGGATGAATTTTTGCGCAATGAAGTTCAGCTCGTTTGTTGCCTTTGAGCAACTGAATATGCCAAAGGAATTGGTTGCGCCCTGCTCAATTGCCCTTTGGAAACCTTTGGATGCAACGTCGAGTGCTTCATCCCAGGTCGCTGGTCGCAGCTTTCCCGATTCGCGAACGAGAGGCTCGGTTAGCCGACTGTAATGCTTTCCCATTGCACCACCACCTATAGACAGAGGGATTGTTTGGACATATCTTCAAACTCTAGGAATTGCTTGTAACGCTAGCAGAGATCGAATTCTGTCATCAACGGATTTCTTGGCCAAAAATCGCCGATGCTCCAAAGTCAAGCACGAACGACTTCTTGTCGTCCAAGTTTCCCTAAACAATGTCAAGTCAAAGCTGTTACTACTTCGGGAACCATGACATCTGCCAGAGTAGTGATTTACCGTTCGGACGCTTCTCGGTTGGGCGAAAGTTAGCCCTCGATGGGAGCTGGACCGGAATGTGCTCGTTGAACCGGCCATCTGGGGCACTCCGGTATGGCGATCTGTTGTGTCAGTTTAGGTTGACACAACGATAGTGTCAACCTAAACTGACAGGCATGGACACCGAGAACTTCAGCGTGAATCTCTCGTCGGATGACCCGGCAATTGGGCTTCGCGCCTCGTTGGCGCTCCATCGCCTGGCTGAGAGAGTCGAAGCGCACCACGTCGCGTCGGCCCGGGAAAAGGGCTGGTCGTGGCAGCAGATCGGAGACGCCTTGGGCGTCACGCGGCAATCCGTGCACACCAAATACAACAAGGAGTCATCATGACCACCGAGCCCGTTACGCCAGAGTCGCTTCACGCCTGGGCCATCTATCTTCAAGCCAGCGAGGAGGCTCGCCGCCGAGGTGATCGGCGAACTGGCACCGACCACATTTTGCTCGCCTTGTTTGAAGATCCCTCGATCGAAGCTGTGCTGGGCGTCAACCTGCGACAAGCTCGCGAGGCTCTCGAGTCGCTCGATGGCGAAGCTCTGGGCGCCCTGGGCCTGGGGTCCGGCGCCGACGCTCCCGCACTGCCGATGCACGCCGTGCCGAAGAAGCCCAGGATCAGAGACGTCGCCAAAAAAGATCGCTTGCGCATGACGCCCGCGGCAAAGAAGGTGCTGGAGCAAGCGTACAAGCCCAAGGGTCATCGGAAGTTCCAGGTCACCGGCCCCGAGGTGCTGGCCCAGATCCTCGCTCTCCAACCACCAGATCCTGCGGCGGTGCTGCTGGGCGCTCTCGGCGTGAACACGTC
>JAJYDM010000012.1 GCA_021777475.1 Actinomycetes bacterium
AAATGTGAAGATTCCTCCATATAAGGCCAATAGCCAAATCCCCGTTCCATCAGGGGTGAAAACAATGCGACAACTGAAACATACGGAAATAGATTGACCTGAAAACTATAGTTACCATGTCATCTGCTAAAACACCGCACCAGGTACCGTATATAGCCAAAACCTTTTCCCCCTGGGGCCAGAGCCATCGCAACCACCAGATACGTTGGAACCACTCGCTAAGTAGTCGATATCGAGCGCGGAA
This sequence comes from Actinomycetes bacterium, assembly GCA_021777475.1. GTDB lineage: Bacteria > Actinomycetota > Acidimicrobiia > Acidimicrobiales > Acidimicrobiaceae > SCQM01. The sequence continues at coordinate 245 of JAJYDM010000012.1, forward strand.
TGGCCCCGGAATTCCTGACTGCTCAAGGTACGTCGGAGGCTATGCGGCCCGTGGTGAGAAACTCGGTTGCAAACCCGAACACAACCCCCTACAGCTGAAACTAAAACTAAAATTACATATAAAGCTACGGATTCGCTTGCAAGACGAAAAAATTGGATCCTTGGACTATCTTCATTCAGACATCAGCGCCTGGTTTGTCCCTAATCGATGAAATGACTCCTGGGTTTGATGCAGCCCTCTTACAATACGGTGGCGACACTCCTAACGTAGTCTTCAAAGTGGGTGAGCATCAAGCAGACCCGCGATAGCTACGCGCTCACGAGCGTCTGAAGCCTCATGTCCTCCCTTGCAACCATGGACCTGAAGCTCTCGAGCTGGATCTTAACAGCCTCTGTGCCTGATCCGCCAAGAGAGAGCCGCCGCTCCACTGATACACCCGGCACCAGCAACTCCGCTGCTTCCGATCCAAGCTGGGGATGGGCCTCTACCAGTTCGCCCAAGTCCACATGACGCTCGAGAGAATCACGTACTAGACCGCCGATGATCGCATGAGCCTTACGAAATGGAACACCTCTCGCCACTAACCACTCAGCAAGGTCTATCGCGCAAAGATACTGCGAATCGGCAGCCCTACGCATCTTCGAGAAGTCGAAACCCGCGCTTGAAAGCATGCCGGAAAGCGACGAAAGCCCTAGAGACAGCTGATTTAGTGCGTCGAACAATGGCTCCTTATCCTCCTGAAGATCCCTGTTGTAAGAGAGTGGAAGTCCTTTTAGCGTGGCCAGAAAACCGGTCAGCGACCCGATTACCCTGCCAGACTTTCCACGTGCAAGCTCCGCGATATCCGGATTCTTTTTTTGCGGGAGCATAGAGGAGCCGGTGGAATAAGCGTCATCCAGACGCAGATATCCAAACTCCTCTGTCGACCAAAGAACCAGCTCTTCCCCAATTCTCGAAAGATGTACCCCAAGCAGCGCTAGATCAAAAAGGGACTCGGCCACAAAATCCCTGTCCGACACCGCATCGAGCGAGTTGTCAAACCTCTTGGCAAAGCCAAGTTCCATTGCGACGAAGTCTGGATCAAGTGGCAGTGATGAGCCGCCGAGCGCCCCTGCACCCAAAGGCGAGACGTCCAGTCGGGCAATTGTCTCCGTCATGCGCTCGAAATCTCTCGCTAGAGCCCAGCCGTGAGCCAGAAAATAATGAGAAAGCAAAATTGGCTGTGCCTTCTGAAGATGTGTGTAACCCGGCAGATATACATCCTCCGCCGACTCTGCAAGACCCAGGAGCAACTTTTGAAATTCCAAGATTCTGGCACAAATTCCGCCGAGTTCCCGCTTCGTGAAAAGCCGCAGGTCGGTAGCAACTTGATCGTTGCGGCTTCTTCCAGTGTGCAGCTTTGCGCCGGTGTCCCCGGCAATCTCCGTGACCCGGCGTTCAATGGCAGTGTGGATGTCCTCGTCAGAATAAGCAAAGCTAAATTCGCCACTGGCAAGTTCCGTCTCGACTTTATCCAGTGTCTCGAGAAGCTGTCGCGACTCCACTTCAGTGATAATTCCCGAAATAGCCAGCCCTTTCACATGCGCTTTTGAGCAAGTTATGTCGTCATGAGCGAGCCTCCTGTCAAAGCTCAACGACTGTGTATACGCAAGAAGCTCTGACGAGGGGGTTCCCTCAAATCTTCCATGCCATAGGGTCATTTGTCCACCTTAAAAGTCTCCACTAAGCGCCTTCAATTCTGACCGGAGAGAGATCGATCCTGGCTGAAAAGCGTTATTAACCTAGTCCGAACCGAGTTGTTTCCGTGACCAAGTCTGAACTCCAAGTCCCCAAAGTCTCACGAAACCTTCAGCATCCTGATGTCTGAAAGCGTCGGCAGGATCGTAGGTTGCAAGTTCATAATCGTAGAGGCCTACCGGCGAGCGCCGACCCTCGACCATCACCCGTCCTGGTTCAAGTGAAAGCCTGACATCACCGGTCACGTACTTTTGACTGTAGTGCATGAAGGAGTCAATAGCCTGTTTCAACGGCGAATACCATAGACCATCGTAGACAAGTTCGGTCCACCTTGGACCGAGACGGAGTTTCTCGTGTGACAGATCTCGTTCAAGAGTCAGATCCTCAAGATCTGAGTGCGCCATGACCAAAGCCAATGCCGCGGGAGCTTCGTAGACCTCGCGAGATTTAATGCCGACACGGCGATTTTCCACCATGTCGATGCGACCGAATCCATATGAGCCAACTATTTTCGTGAGCTCGGCGATGAGCTGCACTAGCGTCATCCTCTCGCCGTTCAAAGCGGTTGGAATGCCGGATTCAAAGGAGATTACCACCGAGGACGGCTCACTAGCAGTTTGGATGGTCGTCTGGTATATCCCATTCGGAGGCCTTACCCACGGATCCTCCATCTCGCCGGCCTCAATTGCGCGTCCCCAAAGATTTTGATCGATGGAGTAAACCTTCTCCTTTGTGGCCATGATCGGAATGTTGTGCCGGGCCGCATAATCGATGGAATCTTCGCGCGAAAGGCCCCATGTTCTAACGGGTGCAAGTATCTCCAGATCGGGACGTAGTGCGCGAATCGAAACCTCAAAGCGCACCTGGTCATTTCCTTTTCCGGTACAGCCGTGCGCCACCGTTTGAGCCCCATAGCGCTTTGACGCCTCCACAAGATGTTTTGTTATCACCGGCCTTGACAGGGCGGAAACAAGCGGATACTTGTTTTCGTACATGGCATTTGCAAACAGGGCGGGGATTATGAAATCCCGCGCAAACTCATCTTTGGCATCAACCACCTCCGCCTCCACCGCACCAGCGGCAAGCGCGCGATTGCGAATGACATCAAAGTCCTCTCCCTGTCCAACGTCCACCGCCAACGCAATGACCTCTAGGTCGTGCACCTCCGATATCCATTTCACCGAAACCGAGGTGTCCAGTCCACCAGAATACGCAAGTACTACTCTTCCCTTAGACATCTATGCACTCCATCCAAATTCTTCCATCACACCAAAAACCCTACCCATCTGCGACTTTATTTGCCCTGAAAGAACCACCAAGTCTAAAGCCCGGCCAGTAAACGCATTGTATGAGCGACGCTTTCTCCGCCCATGTCCTCGTTTGCTATCACCATCACAGTGTCATCGCCCGCAACCGTGCCTAGGATCTCCTTCATCTGAGACCGGTCGAGAGCGGACGCAACGACATGGGCGCATCCCGGCGGAGTTCTCAACAAGACGATCACGGATGAATAGGTCACTTCGACAACCCAGTCCGACATCACGCGCTTCAAGTGCTCTTCCGGTGCAGTCTGATCCTTGGGAAGCTCCGGAACGGCGTAAACGCTGTCCCGCCCTGAAACACGCACCTTTATTGCCCCGAGTTCCTCCAAATCCCTAGACACTGTGGCTTGCGTAGCGATGATACCGTCTTCTGCCAACAGCTCAACCAGCTGCGCCTGCGAAGTCACAACATTATTTTCCAGAATCTTTCCGATCCGGTGTTGACGTTGGTTCTTTGCCACCTTTAACTCCTTGGCCTCACTCCACTCATGAACAAGAACAATCCCCTCATCACATGCATCCGATTTCGGGCCTGCTCCCAAACGACAGAAGCCGAAGACTCCAAAACATCCCTCGAAATCTCCTCACCCTCATGAGCCGGAAGGCAGTGCATGACAATTGCATTTGAGCCCGCTTCAGCCATCAGGTTTGAGTCAACCGTAAATCCCGAAAAGTCAGACAGCCGCCGATCGCGCTCACGCTCCTGACCCATCGACGTCCAGACATCGGTGTATACCACATCAGCTCCCATGACCGCTTCAGCCGGATCAACATAGAACTCCACCGCACCCATCGACTTGAGCCTTTCCCGCTCAAGCTCCTCAAACCAGTATCCTTCAGGCGATGCGATTGAAACTTTCAGTCCCAGCATTAGGCAGCCAAGGGAAAGCGACCGTATCACGTTGTTTGAATCTCCAATGTAGGCAATTTTCAAGCCGGGGTGAAATCCAAAGTGAGTCTGAATAGTCGCCAAATCCGCCAAAGCCTGGCAAGGATGGGAGGCATCAGAGAGCAGGTTGACGATCCCAACATCGGAGCCCAACTTGTCCACCGCACTTACCATTCTGGTCAAAGTGGAATGGGCGAATACCCGCGCACCGATATATCTGTGGTAGCTGGCAAGCGTCCGCGCCACGTCCTCCGCGGACTCCCTCTTGTCGATACCGACTTCACCCGAAACCATTGAAACCGGAAGTCCCCCAAGCTGAAACACTGCGGCTTCACATGAGTTGCGGGTTCTCAGGGAAGGCTTCTCAAAGACTAGACCAACGGAAACATCCGTAAGTACCTTCGGCGGCGAAGCAACCCGGGACAACTCCAGGATCTCAAGAAGCTCTGCCTTGGAAAGATCGTCTATCTCCAACAAGTGTTTCACGATGCCTCCCCAATCGATTCTGTTAGCAAACTGCATGCGCGATCGATTTGCGACGTCGACACAATGATTGGAGGAGCAAGACGAATGATGTGATCACCAATAGCGTTCACGATCAATCCTTTCTCCTGGCAAAGCTCCACGACCCGCTTGGCTATGGGCCGGTCCAAATGGACCCCCCGCAACAACCCTGAGCCCGACACGTGCGAAACTTCCCGGTTACCTTCCAAGTGTTTGTCAAATAGGACACCAAGCCTGGATGCCCTTGCCGGTGCGTCAATCTCGATCATCTCTCTAATTGTGGCAAGCGCGGCTGATGCCGCAAGGGGTTGACCTCCAAATGTTGATCCATGATCTCCTGCCGTAAAAGCATCAGCTACCACATCTTTGGCCCAGCAAGCCCCTATCGGCATCCCTGATCCCAAAGCCTTAGCCATGGTAACTACATCAGGCAGAATTCCATGGTGTTGAAATCCGAACCATGCTCCCGTACGACCAAGCCCAGTCTGCACTTCATCAATGATGAGCAGCAACCCCCTACGGTCACACAGGTCACGAACCGCCTGGAGGTAACCGGGACTTGGATCAAGAACCCCGCCCTCACCCTGGATCGGTTCCAACATGACGGCGACAGTTTGCGCGGTGATTGCTTCCTCTATGGCCGCCACATCGTCCCAGACGATGTGGGTGAAACCGGGCAAAAGTGGCTCGAATGAAGCCTGCTTCGATCTCTGCCCCGTAGCACTGAGAGATCCCATGGTACGTCCATGGAAAGAGCCCAATGCGGTTATGATGTGGTGCCGTCCGGTCTCCAGGCCGTACTTCCTTGCCAGTTTTATCGCAGACTCGTTGACTTCAGCGCCTGAATTGGCGAAGAACACCCGGCCAGATACGTCTTCCGAGCTGCCTAAGAGAATCAGATGGTTGAGCATGGCCGCTACTTTTGGACCGACTTCGTTTGCAAAAATATTGGAAACGTGCAATAGCTTTTCAGACTGGGCAGAGACTGCTGCCGCAACCATTGGATTGGCATGACCAAGTGAGGTCACGGCTATACCCGAGAGAAAGTCCAGGTAAACTTTACCATTTGAGTCGTACACCCAAGCGCCGCTGCCTCGGACCAGGCATAAAGACGGGTTACCGTAGTTCTTCATCAGAACCGACTCGCTTAGAGCCAAAGGATCAATGCTCTCCAGCGAGTTGTAGAAATCGACCAGAGACTGGTCCATCATCCGACCTCTTTCGTCGTTTCGCCCAGGTCATCTGACCTGATCATCGTTCCAATACCTTTGTCAGTGAATATCTCTACCAGAATTGCGTGATCCCGCGTACCATCAAGGATGTGGGCAGATTTCGCACCATTTGCGATGGCGTTAAGACACGATAGAACCTTTGGAATCATTCCACCTGAAACCACTCCCTGCTCAATCAGGGTTCTCAAACCGTTCGCGTCAATTTGGCGTATAAGAGTGGAGGAGTCCTCTGCCACCATCCGAATCCCCTCGACATTTGTCAGATAGATCAGCTTTTCAGCATTTATAGCGGCAGCGATAGCTCCGGCAACGGTGTCGGCGTTGATATTGTAGGACTGGCCATTCGCGTCAACTCCGATCGTCGCCACCACCGGCACTAGACCTTGATTCAACAGCTTCTCAAGAATTGCCGGATTGACCAAATCTACCTTTCCGACGAATCCATGTTCACTCGAATGGGCCGAAGCCATTATCAGCCCTGCGTCAGAGCCCGACAAGCCAACGGCAACCGATGCCAGCGAGTTGATGGCAGTTACAATCTCAGGATTTACCTTGCCCACCAACACCATCCTCGCAATTTCAAGCGTCTCGGCATCGGTCACCCTCAGTCCATCGACGAATTCGGAACCCTTTCCCAGACGCATGAGGTAGTCGCCAATCTGAGGCCCGCCACCGTGAACCACCACCGGAAGTATTCCCACCGAGTGCATCAATACGACGTCCTTGGCAAAGGATAACAGGCTATCATCAACGCTGGACGATGAGTCGACAATGGCATTTCCACCGTATTTTATGACGATCACCTTGCCGGTAAATCTTCTGATATACGGTAGAGCCTCCACCAGAACCTGGCTCTTTTGCCAGGCACTCTCGATCTCGTTAGCGCTAAAGTTCGTAACAGAATCAGACATCTATGAGGTCCTCATATTCTCGGCTATGTAACCAGGGGTCAGGTCCGTGGTTATGATCTCGGCGCTTCCATTCCCAAGTCCCAAATCACATACGACCTCAAATTCACGTTGAGACATATACTTTTGTAGCTCCACCGAATCAAAAGCCACTGTGATACCCTCCCTCGCAACCACAGTTCCGCCATACTTCACCTGCAGCCGGTCAAGGTCAAAACTAGCTCCACTGCTCCCCAGTTCCGAGGCAAGCCGGCCCCAGTAGGGATCTGCCCCGTAGAACGAGCACTGGACCAGCTGCGAAGCCGACACCTTTCTTGCAGCTCGGTCAGCCTCGGCATCGCTAGCTGCGCCCACGACCTTTACTGTGACGCATTTAGTCGCTCCCTCGGCATCCATAGCCATCTGCATGGCAAGAGACCGACACGCCTTAGTCAACAGGTCCTGAAATTCCGCCAGGTCCGCCTTACCGCTTTTGGCCGAAGAACAACAGATCACCGTATCGTTTGTTGAAGTGCAACCATCGATCACCAGGCGATTAAAGGATTCATCTACGGCTTTCTTCAAACAAGAATCAAGGGCTTCACCTGAAATCACGGCATCGGTTGTCAGAACCGCCAACATCGTGGCCATGTTCGGAGCCAGCATTGCCGCGCCCTTTGCCATTCCCCCGATACGAAAGTTAGACCCTTGCAACGCTATGAGCTTCTCTTTTGTGTCGGTCGTCATGATGGCTTTGGCTGCATCGAGACCATGAGCGGGGGTGCCACCAAGAAGGTTCACAAGCTTTGGAATACCGGACTTAATCTTTTCAGTGGGCATTGGAATTCCGATAAGGCCGGTGGAGCAAACGAGCACTCGCTCCGATGGAATTCCAAGGCCAGCGGCGACAAGCTCACACATTAGCTTGGCATCCGACAACCCCTTGGCGCCAGTGGCCGCATTAGCGTTGCCACTAGAAAGAACGACGGCAGATACTTTGTGACCAGAACTATTGAAATGGTCCCTGGAAACCTGGACCGGAGCAGCAGCAGAGAGATTCTGGGTGAACGTGACCGCAGCCGTGGCCGGTTCGTCCCCGATCACGGCGACCAGAGAGAGGTCCATGCCGCCAGAGTCCTTGATTCCGGACGCAAATCCGGATGCCAGAAATCCCTGCGAAAATAAAACACTCATGCGTAACCTTTCAAGATTATGGGTAGAGTCCCAGCAAACCAAGGCCCGTCGTCTCAGGAAGTCCAAGCGCAATATTCGCACACTGAACCGCCTGGCCAGACGCCCCTTTAACGAGATTATCCAAGGCTGACACTGTAATGACGGTATTGGTCCTTTGGTCATAAGTCCCAAATACCAAGGCATTGTTGGAACCCAAGGTGGCTTTGATCGACGGAGGTGACGCAGTCGCAAAGACGAAGGACTCCTCACGGTAGCTTTTGGCAAGCTCTGAGAGAATCAGGTCTGATCCAAACATTTCAGGATCGGAGACAGCGGCAATTGCCCTCTGGAACTTCGTCGTGGGCCGGGAGTACGTTGTTGCAAGAATGCCACGATTTGTTGGCAGTAAATGCGGGGTGAAGAGTACCTTCGAACCCAGGTTCTGTTCGATCTCAGGAGTATGGCGATGGTTCTTAAGCCCATAGACCGAGTAGTTCTCGTCAACCTCGCTGAACAAATAGCTTGACTTTAGAGAGCGCCCAGCACCGCTCACGCCGCTCGCCGCATCAATAATTATCGAATCGCGCTCAATTAGCCCCGCAGAGAGAAGTGGAAATAGAGGGAGGGTGGAGCAGGTCACATAGCAGCCCGCGACTGCTATCAGTCGCGCCCCCTTGAGTTGGCTCCTAGTCAATTCAGGAAGCCCGTATACCGCCTTTTTGAGGTAAAAAGGAGACGCGTGAGCCGCTTTATACCAAATCGGATAGGCCTCAGGATCCCTCAGCCGAAAATCCGCGGAGAGATCCACGATCAGTCCGACCTTGTCATACAGCCGCGGAACAATCGCCTGACTCACTCCGTGTGGCAGGGCAAGAAACGCAATGTCCGCATGTTCAATTCCGTCTTCGAGATCGTTGATCAACCGATCGGCATCACTGAACACCATGTCACCGTAGTGCGGGAAAAGAGACGGAAACAGTTCAGAGATCGGCTGACCGGCATGGCTCGAAGCGGCCGCCAATATCACCTCGATATCAGGATGAAACGCGAGTATCCTTAGAAGTTCCGCTCCGGTATATCCGGACGCACCAATCACCACAGATTTCATAATCTAATAATACACAGTACTGAATGATTATGCAAGACCAGTTATGCCCGCAACTTCGCTTTGAAACGACTTTCGACCACCGAGATACAGTCGGCCCGGATTCCACTGATCTCAGATTCGGTCAGAGTGTGATCAACTGAGGACATTCGAATCGAAAACGCCAGCGATCGACTGCCGGACTTTAGCGACCCTCCCCTAAATACATCAAACAGTCTTGCGGACGTGACATGCGCATTTGCCTCGTGAGTAAGCACGTGTTCAATATCCCAGGCGCTGACCGCATCGGGCACCTCGAACGCCAGATCAACTTGTGCCAGGGGAAACTGCGAAATTGCCTTCATGATTCCCGGAGGCGGAATCAAAGCGACAAGCCTTGCAAAGTCGATCTCCAGATAGCCAACCCTTCGCTCAAATTCAACTCCGATCTTGGCAAGAGCGTGACGGTCGATCTCGCCGACCTGGCCTATGATATTGCCGTTCGCTACCAGATAGGCACTCCTGGTTGGATGCATGCCATTCCACGACTCTGACAGAGCATTCGCGTCCAGCAACCCCCGCCTGTCGGATCCAAGTTCGGAACAGTTGACTATCGAAATCCGCTCAAGTGAAAAATAGTCTCGGATCCTCGAAAAAACCGAGAGAGCAGAAGTTACATCATCGCCCGCATTGGCCATAAGAAATCCAACCCGCTCGGTTTCGATTATCCCTGCATCAATTAGGGAAAACACCTTGCCAGTCTCGAAGAATCTGACCTCCTCCTCTTTTCTATTGAGGTTGAAACGCAACGCCCTGACGAGTCCGGGGAGCAGCGACCTCCTCAGAACTGACTCCTCTTTTGCAAGAGGATTCTCGACCTCGAGGAAGGCACCTCGGTCACCAAATGTTTCCTGTTCACCTGGAGCAAGAAGGGTTGCGCTCCAAGTCTCGTAGAAACCCATACCTACGGCAAGACACCCAATTTGCCTGCGAACCCTCTGGGATGGTTTTAGAGTCCCGATGATCTTCGAATCCGGCCGAACCTTGTCGATCTTGCGGTATCCGTAGTGCCTTGCCACCTCCTCGATCACATCAATTTCGCGCTCGACATCGGGCCTGTTGGTCGGCACCACTATCTTCAGAGTTCCTCGGCCAGCACTTTCGGCGCCGAATCCCAGCGGGACCAGTATCGGTGGAACCTGTTCAGCTTTCAGAGACGTTCCAAGTATCGCGTTAAGACGCGATACCCTGAGGTCGATCCTCCTCCTATCGAGCGCTGATGGCAACGATACATCGACAATTTCCACCGGAGACTGGCCAAGCATCTCGCTGAACCGGGCCAGAGTAACTTCGGCAATCCGAGGGTCAACTCCCCGCTCATATCTGGCGGAAGCCTCAGAACGCAACCCTAGCCGCTTGGAGGTTCGGGCTATCGTCATCGGCTGGAAATGAGCCAGCTCCAACAGGATGTTCTTCGTAGAGGGCTTAATCTCAGATTCTTCTCCACCCATGATCCCGGCCAGACCCACGAGATGATCGTCACCATCGACTATCACCACATCGGTTGATTCACGCCCTCTGGCATCGGGCATACCAAGTATCCTGGTAGCTCCGTCGAGTGTAGTCAATGACTCACCCCGGTTGGCCAACCGAACCGAGATCGCCGCGCCCGCCAAAGCGTCAACATCATAGGGATGAGTCGGTTGACCCAGCTCAAGCATCAGGTAGTTGGATATGTCGACAATTGGAGATACGGTCCGCATACCCGCCAGACTCAGTCTCCTGGCCACATACTCCGGCGTCGGCCTGGGTTCAACACCTTCATAGAGCGCCACAAGCAACCGATCGCATTGCTCCAAACAATGAACTTCCACATTTGACAAATTCTTGGATAACTCCGGAGGAAGTGTCGGCAACACCGGAATGGCCGGTTCAGCAAATGGAACCTTTAACCATGCGGCCAAATCCCGAGCTACCCCCACGACACAGTTTGCGTCAGGCCGGTTGTTTTCAATGGCGAGATCAAAGACCACGTCCGGCACTATTCCAAGAGCCTCCGAGATACTCACTCCCACCTGGACATCATCCGGAAGAATCATCAAACCACTTTGATCATTTCCAAGACCAAGCTCAATGGGAGAGCACAACATCCCAAAGGAGTCGACTCCTTTCATCTTACGCTTGGCAATTAGGAACTCTCCCGGCAGCACTGCGCCAATCTTCGCAAGTGGAACCTTTTGCCCAACCTCGAAATTGAACGCTCCACATACTATCTGAAGAGGCCGATCCTCGTCGGCCTGAACAATGACTCGCCTGATCTTGTCAGCCCCTTCGATGCTGTGGATCTCCAAAACCTGGGCAACGACTACGCCGTCTAGACCAGCTCCAAACCACTCCACACCTTCGACGACAAGACCCAGATCATTCATCGAGTCTGTCAGCAACTGAGTTAGTTCATAACTGGGAGAAGACGAAGACTTCTTGGACTCGAGAGTCTGGAATGGAGCAAAGTCACAAAGCCAGGAGTAAGGAATTTTCATAAATCAATGACCTCTGTCGCTAGAACTGGCGGAGAAACCTGACGTCGTTGTCCAGAAGGACCCGCATGTCAGAAATTGCATAGCGCATTTGAGCCAAGCGGTCGATGCCAAAACCAAAAGCAAAGCCGTTCCAAACCTCGGGATCGAGTCCGACAGCGCCGAAGACGTTGGGATCGATCATCCCACATCCTCCAAGCTCGATCCATCCGGTACCGGAACAGGTCCTGCAGCCGGCTCCCTCACAGATGGCGCAGGTGACCTCGAACTCCGCAGATGGCTCGGTAAAAGGAAAGAATCCCGGCCTTAGACGCGAAACGATATTCGGTCCGAAGATGGCCTTGGTGAAAGTCTCTATCGTGCCGGCCAAATTGGCAAAGGTGATTCCTTTGTCGACCACCAGACCTTCAATCTGGTGGAAAGCCGGAGTGTGGCGGGCGTCTGCAGTGTCCCTGCGATATACTCGACCAGGCATCACTGCATAGATTGGCGGCTGCTGGCTGGTCATGACCCTGATCTGAACCGGAGAAGTATGGGTCCTCAGCAGCATCGATTCCGGTTGCCCATGTTTCAGGTAGAAGCTGTCCTGTCCGGCACGTGCCGGGTGGTACGGAGGAATGTTCAGTGCCTCGAAGTTGTACCAGTCCGTCTCGACCTCAGGTCCCTCCTCAACAGTGAACCCCATACCAATAAAGATGTCCTCAAGCTCCTGCCTGGTCCTTGTTATCAAGTGGGTCCTACCCGAGCGAAAACTGGAATCAAAAACAGTCTCAGACAGGTCAAGTTTCTCACTTTCCAGCTCCTTGATACGAGCCTGGACCAACAGCTTCGACAATGCTTTTTCATAGTCGGCACTCAACTCGGCACGGGCCTGGTTTATCACTGCACCAGCGGACTGCCTCAACTCCTGATCAAGGGAACCAAGCTGCCTGTTGAGGGATGCGATCGAACCCTTCTTCGAGAGCGTCTCCGACTCAAGCGCTTTCGCATGATCCACATCGTCGAGATTTTCGAGCGAAGAGCGAAAGTGTTTCTTCAGCTTCTCCACTATGTCAATGATCTCCTGCAAAGACAGTTGAGACACTTAACCAAACTCCTCAATACGAATAGGACCGGCAAGCTTGGAACCGAACCCTCGATCTGCATGATTCGGCCAAGACAATCATACAAACTAGCAGCCTGTTCGCTCGCCGCCTAACCTGACTTTTGGTTTCACACCATTCACAAGCGACGGCCTATCGACAATTGTAAGAACCGAAACTATCCAGCCTGAATTAGAGAACCGCAGAAAACATGTATAAATGTCAAGCCTTTTTGGATATACGTCGTCGATGAAGACTCGCATCCATGTGCGGTTGCAAAGAGCTTTGGAAACGGTGATTTATACGCTGAGAGGCATTTAACCCGCCCAATTGGTGCAAAGCATTGAGTGAAACGAAGAGAAATCATCCAACTGCCTGAATACACGATGAGAATAGAGCCGGAAAAAGAGTGTGAATAATGGATTGATCCCACACTTCTCAAAAATCAGTGGCTAAACTGTTGCTAACCCACCAAGCGACGGAATCCAATGTTGGCAATTCGACAAATCCAGGAACCAACTGTACCATCTCAAGAAGTCTTACAAACGAGTCGCATGGAGATACTACCCGGTAAAGATGTTTTTGGACTCGATCGACTAATAGCTTTAGCGCTAGAACAGCCACGATGCTTATCTTCGGGTCTATGCCCGTGTTAGACGTGGAACCGAACTTGGGGTTTTCAGCCAATGTCTAGGCTCGAAAGCGTTTTTGACGAGAGCGGAGCTCAGACTGGAATCGAAACCGGCTCCACTCTTCGCTGTTTGGAACGGCTGTTTACCGCCCTTTGGAGCAGAGTTCGGCAGCTGCCTTCCGAAGCTGCAGATGCAGCTTTGTATTTTGGGTCAACCATATTCGCGGTGTTAACGTTAGAGATATCCTCAATAGCGATCTACAGGTGGTGGGGGAAGATGGCTGCATTGCCATACCTCATAGCCGCCATTGCATCGGCCTGGACGGTCATACGCCCTCCCAGAAGGCGAACCGCTTTCCGCATAGCCATCGTGATGCTTGTGTTCGTAACCGCCGTCCTCATACCGCTCTTGGCTCAGATTGTCGACCAGGCCGGTTCAGTAGGCACCATAGCGCACGCCCAGCCTGAGGTGCTCGCAATCGAGGCAGCTGGCTCGCGACTAATGACAGGAAAAGCTCTGTATCCGGTGATTCACAACGCGGGAGCCGGACTGGTTTCACCTTCTTCTGTTCCGCTCACAAATGCTTTTTTCCCATATCTGCCGGGAATGGCATTGTTCGGCATTGGCAGCGCGCTCATACACAAGCCAGCGGCACTTGGTGACCCCCGTCTCGGATTTGTACTCATCACGCTCATCGCGACGACCCTGGCCATAATTTGGCGTCCACGAACCAAGAGATCACCCATGCTCGCATTCCAGGCCATGACAATTCTACCGACAGCGGCACTACCGCTAGTGACAGGCGGTGACGACATACCGGTTGTTGCGTTGATGGCCCTTGGAATCGTGCTCCTTGCCCGCCAGAGGTGGGGCTGGTCCGGAATTGTGCTCGGCTTGGCCGCCATCCTGAAGTTTACGGCTTGGCCACTTGTAATTATTGCTGGCTTTGTCCTGGCAGTCCGAAACGGATGGCGGGCGGGACTGAAACTGGCACTTCCGGCATTGACCATAATGACATGGACTCTTGGCCGGGAGGTAATTCACAATCTTTCAGCTCTCGTAAACAACGTGATAAAGTTCCCAGCAGGCATCGCCTCTCTGAAATCACCAGCTGCCAGTCCTCTACCTGGACACATTCTTGACACCATTTGGAGAGGATACCCCAAGATCGCATTCGCCATTGGCATCGCAATCGGCATCGCCACCTTGGCACTTATCATCTACCGCACACCAAAGGTTCACACCGGGGCTTCGTGGCTGTCGGCGCTTGTCCTATTCATTGCCATTCTCATTGCTCCGGCCACCCGGGTCGGATATCTTCTCTATCCGGTGGACCTGGCTGCCTGGGCATGGGTTCTTACAACCACCGGAGAACCTCTGAAACCAAACCTCGGGAAGGGTTTAGCAGGTGGCAGACACCTCCTGCAAACGGTATCGGCCAAGGCTTACCGAGACTTACAGACCAGTCTGGCCCACCGTAATGGAAAAGCCACCTGCGGTGTCAAACAGGTTTTGCGCCAAGACATTCCAAATCCTGCCGCAAAATAAAGAAGCACCCTTGGATACCTCGACAGGTAACCGTACAATGCGGCATCAGTCTTTCTTATCCATGGTCAATCTCTGACGCATCGCCTCAAACATGAGCACGGACGCAGCAACGCCGACGTTTAGTGACTCCGCCCTTGCATCGATGGGTATCGTGACCGAACCTTCGAAAAGACCTGAGTACCCTTCGTCCAGTCCGCTGCCCTCGTTTCCGAGCACGATCGCCACCTTACCTGTGAGATCCGCGTCCCAATACCAGGTCTTGGCATGTGAAGAGGTCCCAATCATTCGATATCCGTTCGCTCTGAGAAATTCGCTGACCTCCGCCAAGGAATCCACCATCGCAATAGGTACGCTGAAAAGCGCGCCGGCACTGGCCCGTACCGTCTTTGGATTGTAGATGTCAACACACTGATCGCACAAGATAACCGCAGCAGCGCCCGCGGCGAGACCAGTCCTTATAATGGTGCCCGCATTTCCGGGATCCCGTACCCCAGCCATCACCACTACAAACGAGTCGAGCTCAAGGGCGGAAATCTCCTGGTCAACGAAGGATGCCACGGCCACTACGGCCTGGGGCGTAACCGCGTCAGCAGCTCTCTCAAGAGTTCCCGAAGCCACTTCATAAATCCGGTATCCGATTCGAGAGGCCTTTTCGAGGACATTGACAGCGATTTCATTGTCCGACGCCTCGAAGTAGATCGCCTCCAGCTCCACCTTGGAGAGAATCGCCGATTCCACTGCCCGCGACCCTTCAATTACAAATTTGCGCTCGGCTTCACGCAAAGAACGCCTTCGGAGCAGTCTCCGAAGGCGAACAATTCTCTGATGCTTGAAAGTCAGTGGCGCACCTGCCGTAATAACCCCTAATTAGTTCGAAACCACTAGAGCGGATCGCGCCTTTTCAACCAAGACAGAAAATGCGTGTGGATCAGCTACGGCGAGATCCGCCAAGACCTTACGGTCGATCGTTATTTCGGCCGCTTTCAGACCGGCAATCAAACGGGAATAGCTGATTCCGTTCACTCGAGCCTGAGCGTTAATGCGCTGAATCCAAAGTTGACGAAACTCTCCCTTGCGTGCACGCCGGTCCCTGAACGCGTAAGCCATCGAGTGCAAAACCTGCTCATTTGCAGACCTAAAACTTCTCGACTTGTTGCCGTAATAGCCTTTGGCCTGTTCCAGCACCGCCTTATGATGCTTCTTGGCATGTACTGACCTTTTCACCCTTGCCATCTCTACTCCTGACCTCGAAAACTAGAAAATAAATGAACAGAGCTAAATGCCCAGCATCCTGCGAACTTGACGAAGATCACCCTTCGCGACATCCGCCTCGCGTCCTAATCGGCGGGTTCTGGTTGAGGACTTCTTCTCCAGCAGGTGAGACCTGTTCGGCCGGCGGCGACGCAGTTTACCGCTTCCCGTGATCTTGAACCTCTTTGCTGCACCACGGTCAGTCTTGATCTTGGGCATCTAACAACTCCTTGATTTTCCCGGCATTGCTTTCAAGCCAGGTTCTACGATTAAGCAATTTATCGTTCCGTCTTCAACTCGACAGAACCGGCAACAGCAAGAACTTGCCGTGCCTACTACTGAGACTTGCCGTTCGGTGAACTCTCATTCCCAGATGGTGCTACTGAATGATGTTCATCTTTGGAGCTATTTGTCTTAATTGCACTCCGCTTGTCAGGACCCAGCACCATAATCATGTTTCGACCATCAAGCTTTGGAACTGACTCCACTTTCCCCGCACTCTGAGCCTCCTCCGCTATCCGGTCAAGAATGCTCTTTCCAAGCTCTGGGTGATATAGCTCCCGTCCCCTAAACATGATGGTGATCTTGACTTTGTGTCCTTCCTGAAGGAACTTGATCACCTGTCTGGTCTTGGTGTCAAAATCACCCGCACCGATCTTTGGCCGGTATTTCATCTCCTTCATCTGCGCGCCCATAGACTTTCTGCGGGATTCCTTGGCCTTCTGGGCGGCATCAAACTTAAACTTGCCATAATCCATGATTCGACAGACTGGGGGAACAGCCATAGGAGCCACCTCAACGAGGTCCAAGTCCATCTGCCTGGCCAGCGCCATTGCTTCGTGGAGGCTCTTAATTCCAAGCTGGGAACCGTCTGGATCTACAAGCCGAACCTCTTTAGCCCTGATTCGGTCATTGATACGAGGCTCGTTTGTTGTGGGTGCGACTATTCGGCATCACTCCTTCATCACCAACTACAAAATCTCTTTCATAGTTTCAAACCGTGCACGAAAAAGCGAAGGCGACAAAAGATCTTGCCTATAATCAACCCTGTCTACTTTGGGAGCGACAAGGTGGGAGCCAAAATCTGCTTGCTCCGCTTTCTCATTAAACTTCCAAAGTAGTCTAACAGCACATTTCAATAATTGACACCAGAGCGGAGAAATGCAACATGTCAAGCACTTCTGATCAAGTTCAGCCGGAGTCTGATGACGCGAAAATTGAGAACGAAGACGGTACGGCCAACCTCGATCAGCTACGAAAAGAAATACTCGCATCGACGCCTGAGGTAATCATTGCCAACCACTGCTTCGGGTTGTTTGAGCTGGCCGCGATCTATCTTTCCGACAGCCCTCCACAACTCGGACCAGCCACACTGGCAATCGACGCCCTTGCGGGAATCACCGAAGCCCTCAAAGGACGTCTGGGCAATCATGAGCAGGAGTTGTTGGAGGGAGTGTCACAATTGCGCCTTGCCTATATTCAGGTTTCGGCACTTTGACGCACTCTCCTCTGGTGAGAGAGGGACCTGTGCACCCGCTTGGACCACCTATCGGCCACAGCCAGAAAAATTAGAGCTTTTCCACCCTCAAAGCTTCCACACGTCCTCCTAGGGCCGGAAAGATCGAAAAGTAGACCGCGGTACCAGGTTCAATGACCCGGGTCCCGTCGGAGATGGTTGTGCAATGAAAGGGCACCTCGGTGCCGTCTAATCCGGCAATGACACCCAGACCAGCCGACTCGTCGAACCGGGCCACTACCCCGCGTCCACCGCCCGACAAAAGCACACTCAAATGCATTTAGGGAACAATCTTTGACAGAGGTATTTCCAGAATGTCGGTTGCTCCGGCATCCTTGAGCGCGGGGATCAAGGTGTTTATCTGCGATCTCGCGACAACAGCCTCGACAGCGTAGCCAACATCGCCAAAAAGCTTGGAAATGGTCGGCGCCTTCATGAATGGAATTGTCGCTATTACCGAGTTCAGATCACTCTCACCAACATTCAGCTTGACGAGCACATTGCCACGCGCCTTCAACGTACCGGTTAAGAGGGTCATGATCTGATTCATGGCGTGTGACTTGACGGGGTCGCTGACCGATGTCGGATTGGCTACGACCTCAGTGTAAGAGACCAATATGGTGTCCACGATTCGCAGACCAGATGCCCTGATCGCCCGTCCAGTCTCTGTTATCTCTACAATTGCGTCGGCAATATCGGGGATTTTCGCCTCAGTGGCGCCATATGATAGCGAAATATGTGCGGGAATCCCAAGCGAATCGAAATACCGCTTGGTCAGGGCAGGATACTCGGTTGAAACCCTAAGATTTGGCTTCAGGTCCTTGCTCGACTGCACCGGCGAATTGTTTGCCACCGCCAGCACTATCCGAATCGGGTTTGAGGTGGCCTTAGAGTACCCAAGCTCGCCGAGGGAAACCACGTTTGCCCCCGTCTCTTCGATCCAGTCTCTCCCAGTGATTCCAAAATCAAACCGGCCCTCGGCAACGTAACTAGCGATCTCCTGTGGCCGGAGAATCCTCACCTCGTCAATTCGAGGGTCATCGATCCTTCCTCTGTAGTCCACATCGGAAGCACGTGAAACCGATAGATCGGCCTGGGAAAATAGGTCAAGAGTTGCCTTCTCTAGCGAACCCTTGGGAAGTACCAATCGAAGCATCTAAAAATTCCGTTCTGAATATCGGCCACTCAACACTAGATCGAGCGCTTGAGGCTGACCATTTCAATTGCGGTCTCCGCGAATTCGCGGCCTTTGTTCCCTAAAGTCATCTCACTTCTTTCGATCGCCTGCTCAATATTCTCGGTGGTGAGCACTCCGAATATGGTCGGAATTCCAAACTCCAAACCCACCTGTGCCACTCCGTTGGAACAGGCGTTTACCACAACTTCATAGTGAGTTGTGGCTCCGCGAATAACCGATCCGAGACAGATTATCGCGCTATACTTACCGCTCTCAGCAAGCCACTTTGCCGCAATCGGAATCTCCATCGCACCAGGAACTCGGACGATCTGAATATTCTTTTCCCCAATGCCGTGGAATTTCAACCCACCAACGACTCCTTCAATCAATTCCTTGGTGATGAAGTCGTTGTAGCGGGAAGCCACCAGAACGTACGTATCTGACTCGCCGGTCACCAGCGGTTCAGGCTCAGGATCTACTAAGGCTTCACTCCCACCGGGCATTAAGCTTCACCTTCCTCGACACCAAAAATTACTTTTGACTAGCCTAATCGTCCAAGCCATCCAGAAGGTGACCCATACGCTCCCTTTTGGTTCTTAGGTAGTTGATATTTTCGGGATTTACGGAAGCTGGCAACTTCACCCTCTCGACAATATTGAGCCCAAATCCTTCCAGCCCTCCGTATTTGGCTGGATTGTTGGTTATGAGCCTCGTCTCGGTGATTCCCAGGTCGACCAGCATCTGAGCTCCGATGCCGTACTCCCTGGAGTCGACCGGAAGCCCCAACTCCAGGTTTGCATCGACTGTATCGCGCCCCTGCTCCTGAAGGCTGTATGCGCGGACTTTGTGAGCCAAGCCAATACCTCTTCCTTCATGACCACGGAGATAGATGACTACGCCGGCGCCCTCCTTGGCGATCATTTGAAGCGCAGCATCCAACTGAGGTCCGCAGTCGCACCTGAGCGAGCCGAACACGTCGCCAGTCAGACATTCCGAATGGACCCTTACGAGCACAGGGGAGCCATCGTCGATGGTTCCCATCGTAAGTGCAACATGATTCTCTCCGTCAAGTACCGACTCATAGACAATGCAGGTGAAATCGCCATAGACAGTCGGAATTCTAGCGGTGGCGCCCTCAACCCGTCTAACCAGCTTGTCCTTCTTGCGACGGTATCTGACCAGCTCGGCTATGGACACCATTACCAGGTCATACTTCTCGCTAAACTTCTTCAACTCTTCGAATCTCGCCATCTGGGACTTGTCTTCGGACACGATCTCGCATAAGACACCGGCCGGCTCGAGACCTGCCGCAATCGCCAAATCAACAGCGGCCTCGGTGTGGCCGGCCCGCTTCAGGACACCACCTTCCCGATAGCGAAGTGGAAGGATATGGCCTGGACGCGCAAAGTCCGTGGCTCTGAAGTTCCGGTCCGCAAGGGCCCTTATCGTCGCCGAACGGTCATGCGCCGAGATTCCAGTAGTCGTGCCGTGTGTGTAGTCCACGCTGACCGTAAACGCAGTCCTCTGTGACTCGGTATTGTCGACCACCATCAAAGGAAGCTCAAGCTCATCCAAACGGTCGCCCTTCAGCGAAACGCAAATGAAACCAGAGGTATGCTTGATGAAGAACGAAATTGCGTCCTGCGTAGCGTACTGCGCAGCCATAATGAGGTCGCCCTCATTCTCACGATCCTCATCGTCGACCACGACAACCATCTCGCCTCGAGCAATCGCCGCAACGGCCTCTTCGATGGTTCCAAGTCCCACTGTCATCACCCTGTCTGTTTAGATAAATTGCGCCCTTGTCATCAGCTGGGTATTCCTAGGGTGTGCATACGTTCAACATACTTAGCTACTATGTCAAACTCCAGATTCACCCTCTCACCGATATCTCTGCTCCCCAGTGTAGTCACTGAGCTGGTATGAGGAATAATCGAGACTGTGGCAAAATCCCGTCCGGCCTCCACAACGGTAAGTGAAACCCCGTCGATGGCTATGGAACCCTTCTCAACCACATACTTGGCAAACTCCGGGTCAAAGCCGATAATCATGTTCGGAGCAGGCTCCCTGACAATCCCCACAGTGTCAACGTGACCCTGAACAATGTGGCCCCCCAAACGATCGGACACCCTGACTGGCCTTTCAAAATTAACGGGATCTCCAGGTCTTAGATAGCCGAGGTTGGTCCTTGCCAACGTCTCGGAAATGGCATTTGCTGTCCAGTCGTCCCCTCTGAAGTCGATAACGGTCAAACAGCAGCCGTTAACGGCTATCGATTCCCCAGCCTCATAGGGAGACTCATTGCCGGGCCAGCTGAAGGTGAACCTATCTCCGTCCCTCGACTTGAAAGACCCAAGCCCCTCCACTAAACCAGTAAACATCCCGATCCTCCCTTGGGTTTTCGAATCAGCTTATGCCGACGTCAGAGGGACTCGATCAGTTTAGAAGCCCGCTTGGACCAGGCTACAATCTCCACATCGTTCCCAATGGACAATACGCTCTTCGAATCAAGTCTTGTCATATCACCTATCGTTTCGGCGCCGTGTCCCGCAAAAGCAGACCTGCCATCCTGTCCTCCATGGAGTGCGGGGGCAATATAAAAGACATACTGGTCGATAAGGTCGCTATCGAGAAAACTCTTGGCCAGACTTGCCCCGCCTTCGAGGAGAACCTGAAGCACGCCATTTTCGCCCAGCTCCTTTAAAAGTTCTTCAGGAGATCCAGAAAACTCTTCCGCTGGCAGGACCTTTGACCCGTCAGGAATTCGGCCAAAAACGATTCGCCTGGGCGATCTTGAGACTCCGGGGATTCTTACCGTCAAGCGCGGGTCATCCAATCTGATAGTATTTGCTCCTACCACCACTGCATCCGACTCAGCACGAAGCATTTGAACACGTGTCCGGGCAGCTTCACCGGTTATCCAGTTCGAACTCCCATCGTTTGCAGCGATTCTCCCGTCAAGAGTGCTAGCCAGTTTCAAGACGACCCACGGCAGGCCAGTCGATCTCTGCTTCAAATAAGGAGCCAGCTGCGCCTTCACCGCCTCCTTTGCAACACCTAGTATCACCTGCACCCCATGTTCCCGGAGATACGCGATTCCGGCGCCTTTTACCCTTTGGTCCGGATCGACCAACGATACCACAACCGTTTTTACGCCAGCTCTGACGATGGCATGTGTGCACGGAGGTGTCTTCCCGTGATGGGAACATGGCTCTAGCGTGACAAAAAGTGTGGACCCTGCAGCATCAGAACCAGCCAGATCAAGAGCGGCAACTTCCGCATGGGAGCTGCCGGGACTCTGAGTATGCCCGGTAACCATGCCATGATCTGTCACCAGCACAGCCCCCACCCAGGGATTGGGAGGAGCAAGCAATCGTGCCTTCTCGGCCTCTGCGACAGCGAGGAGCATTATGTTCTCGAACTGCTCCGGAGAGGTCGTAGATGACACTAATCCCCCTGCTTTACGCTCTCATGGCCAGGAGAGGTGCCCGCCAGAAGCTCTAAGGCGTGTGGAATGATGTCCAGTACGGCAGACACCGTCTCCCGTGCACCACCAGGCGAGCCAGGCGTGTTGATAATTAAGGCTGTCCCCCTCGTGCCTGCAACTGCCCTGGACAGCCTTCCCAAGGGCGACACCAAACGTGTTGCCTCAGCGAGTCCGGGAGCCTCCCGCTCCAACACCATCCTGGTACCTTCCGGCGTGAGATCACGCGGCCCGAAACCAGTTCCACCGGTTGATACCACCAGACCCGTGAAAGCGTGGGTAAGAGAAACAAGAGCCCGCGCGACGCTGTCGGCACCGTCCGCTACGACCCGGCGTTCCACTACGCGAAAACCGGCCTGGGTAAGGACATCTTCAAGCACCTGGCCTGAACGGTCCTCCCTGGTGCCCGCCACCACTCCATCGGACACCGTCAGTATCTTCGCCAACAACTCCATTATTCGCTCACCTCTTGCGCATGTCGTGCGGCTGCTTTAAGTTCCCTGATCGCCTTTGCTGGGTCGGGCTTTCCAAATACGGCCGAGCCTGCGACGAAGACCTCGGCCCCCGCCAGGCAGGACCTGTTAATGGTCTCGAGCGATATGCCGCCATCGATTTCCAAAATTGTCCCAGCCCCGCTCTCATTGATCAGCTCTTTGGCCCGGCGCAATGAGTGCAGCACATCAGCAATAAAGGATTGACCGGCAAATCCCGGAAAAACGCTCATTACAAGCAACAGATCCAACTGCGGAATGAAGCTGGCGTAGTCCTCAAAGACCGCATCGGGATTCACCGCCATTCCAGCCTTCATTCCAAGATCCCGCGCCATCTTGACAAGTTCCAACGTCCGTCCCACCTCAAAATGGAATGTGACCGAGTCGGCACCGGCCTTCGCAAAGTCTGACAGGTAGTCCCACGGATCTGTAATCATCAGATGGCAGTCAAGATAGCTATTTGTATGGCGGCGAATAGACGCCACTACCGGAGCACCAATGGTCAGATTTGGAACGAAGTGTCCATCCATTACATCCACGTGGATCCAGGATGTTTCGGGTTCAACTGCATGAATTGCCTCGCCCAAATAGGCAAAGTCGGCTGAAAGTATCGATGGAGCGATCTCTATCACAGCTAAATCCTACTCATGAGAATATTGGGAGAATGACTAGTAATCAGATAAAACGTAGGTCCTTAATTTGTTTCATCCCGTTAATCCAATCCCTGGCTTCCATGATCCGCTTGTTCTGCGGCTGAACAGACTTAAGTTCTATCGCACCACTTCCCGTGCCCACCAAGACACCGGTAACCTCGCCCTGACCAAGAGCAACCTCGCCGGCAGTGAACTCGGACGCTGCAAAGATCTTGAAGCGAGCGCCCTGGAGAGTTGTCCAAGCTCTTCCAAGTCTTATCTTCCTCATTACTTCAGCGGTCGATCCCGCCCAGTCGATCCTCAGATCTTCGATAGTGAGCTTGTGAGCATATGTAGCTTTGCCCACCTGTTCTATCGGAGAGCAGAAGGCGGTTTCACCAAGCGCGAGTTCGGTACCAAGTGCCTCGTTGGCTAATGTACTCAACCTCCTAGCCAACTGATCCAACGTGATCTCGCGGTCAAGTGGAAACCGTCTAGTTTGGTATACAGGTCCGGCATCCAGCTCTTTGACAAGTTTCATCACACAGATGCCTGTCTCGGAATCACCTGCGAGGATCGCTCTCTCCATTGGCGCTGCTCCGCGCCACCGCGGAAGAAGCGAAAAGTGAAGATTTATAAAAAGTCCTTTATTCAAAAGGGTATCCGATATTAGCCGACCGTATGCGACGACAACCGCCAAATCAAAATCGACATCGAGCAACGCCTTTGGATCGTGCGATACATTCAAATTCAGTTGGAGGGCCAACTCTTTGACTGGTGATGCAGTGAGAGCCGAGCCTCGGCCGCGCTTCTTGTCCTCTCCTGTAACCACAATCGGTACTTCATAACCGTTGTCGATAAGGTAGCGTAACGTGGACACCGATATTTCTGGAGTTCCCAGAAACGCAATTCTTTTGATCACAGCACCGACCGGGAGACCAACTGGGCTATCCCCTGTCCGAAAGACGCCGCCTGGCCATTTGGTGGTCCGGAGTCAGTGCCTGCGAACGAAGAATCTTCATGGCCTGCTTGTGCTGGTCCGGATCAAGCCTTTCGATCAACAATACCCCGTCTAGATGGTCAATTTCATGCTGGAAAACCCGCCCAAGAAGTTCGGATGCTTCCAGTTTTATTTCATTCCCACTTAGATCGATACCCTCCAAAAAGACATGATTCGGCCTAGTGATCGGCCAATACATTCCAGGAACAGAAAGACAACCCTCTTCGTAGGTCCATTCTCCGCTCGACTCGGTTATTCTCCCATTCAGCACCGCGGAAGGACCGTCGCCAATGTCATAGACAAACAGTCGCTTCTGCACCCCGACCTGGGTGGCGGCTAATCCCACTCCGGGCGCCTCATTCATCGTCTCAATCATGTCCTCAACCAGGCGCAGAACGGACTCGTCGATATTTTCAATGTCCGACGTGACCTGGCGCAGCACTGGATCACCAAATGTTCTGATTGAAAATGTTGCCACATGAATCATCATAGAGGGAAACGCCGATTTCGAGATTGTCGCCGGCAAGGTGAAGTCCTTGAAAAAACCACTTACTATTGGCAGCCCCGAGATGATACCGCGCACCTACCTTCAGAACCCCTTTTGACTAATTAGCACGAATCGGGTGGCACTGAAGGGAATTTTGCGATCTAATGGTTGAAACCTCGCAACAAAAGGCGGTATCGGGATTGTCTGAGCATGTAAGCAGAGTGATGTGGCGGCTATACGAGCCGATCCATTCGGTCGTGTACTTTCACCCGAATGCCACAGCTAGTTACAGCGAGGCCGGCCTCAAAGGTGGCTGGATGAGCTACTTCGCCTCCCGCTCTGCGGCCCTTGGAACGCCAAGCGCGGAGGTTGTACAAGCCGCCTTCTACCACTTCGCCCCGGCGATGGTAAGGAGAGCAATTCCCGATGCGTGGAGCCTTGCGAGTCCTCGCGAAATACTTAAAGTACGCCACGAGATCGCCGTCGACGCGATTCAGAACGGAGTCGAAGGACTGGTTTCTAAAACTCAATTCGACCGCATTGCTTCGCGGCTATACGACATCGCCATCACCCTACCGATCAGCGGAAGGGTCCTCTATGCCGCGCATCTGACGGTAAACTGGGGTGACTCTGCCGCAGCTAGGCTTTTTGGTGCCGCTACCCTGCTTCGCGAACACCGTGGAGACACGCATAACGCAGCTTTGGCCGCCCATGGCATCGATGGCGTTCAGTCCCACCTTCTGCAGATTGCCGCTGGTGCCGTCACCCACGATCTTATCTTTCCCACCCGCGGCTGGTCTGTTGAGACGTGGAATGAGGGCTTCGAGAAGCTTTTGTCTGCCGGCATCCTCTCCACCTACAGCACTCCAAGACAGCCGATACTCACCGATTTGGGACGCGACATAAAGAACCAGATAGAGTCCCAGACCGACAGCAACTCAAATCCCTGGTTTTCGCTGGAGGGGTCGAGACTGGCCAATATCCGGACTGATCTTAAAGAGATCTCGGCAGCAGTAAGAAGTTACGTCGGGTTCCCGGCCAACAACCCGATAGGTGTCTAGCTGGAATCAGCAGAAAAACGCACTCCTGCCGATGGCTGGGCTAACCTTTTCTCCGCAATCAGATCCAGAAGCTGCTCAATGGAACTTCCCCTCAAATTAAAGGCCCCGTCTCCTGACGGAAGCACCTCCACGTCTTGGGCAAGTCCTATCTCCGAGCGTCGAATCCATAATGGGGCCTTCGGACCAAAAACCCGGACAATCGCACCGAATGGAGGAAGGGAGAGCCTTTGTCTCAGTTCCGCCTCACCATTGGTCACCTGACGAGGATCACCTTCCAGGGCGGCCTTTATAACAGGGTTCTGCACGTCCCGCGTCTGAATGTACAGAGGCACGAAACCGGACGCGACAGTTCGTGGAGGTACCAGCCTCGAGGCCCTTGCCAGCAGGGCGAGTGCCGTTTCACTGGCCCCGAGGGCAGGAGCAAAGAGGTAGTGGTCAAAGTCTGCGATCACAACTCCCCTAGCCGACCGAAATCGAGAAAATACCGCCTCAGTACCGATTGTGATTGGCCCAAGACTCTCAGACCTTATCTCCGTTGATGCATCGACCTCACTTACCCGTTTTCCGACTGCGGCCTGCAATAGAGTGCGGAAACGTTCGATGCCAAATGTGACCACCTTGAGAGAGGTAGACATACAGTTGGTGCATATCGCAGGATATTCCTCTTTACATCTTGGGCACGCGAGGCCAACAATTGAGAGGTGTTCCCTGGCGGTTCTGTTCATGTCCCCCGAGTGGCCAACACCCTCCCTGAGGTGCCTTGGCACCATCTGCATCAAGGTACTCGAGCACTTCACACAGCTGACCACCTTCTCACACTTGGAGCAGATGAGCGTCCTTGCCCCTCCAAGCCTGTTGTAGAGAACGATGACACCGTCATAGTCGACCAGACCCTCGTCGGTCAATTTTGCAGGCGTCACCGCGCTGACTAGCACCGACCTAATCTGAGAAATCAAACCCGATGATATAAGAAAATTGAGACCCGAAACCTCCGTTATCTCCCCCACTAGGACTTTGGGCCACCCTGAGCGCTCCTCTGAGCGGGATAGTGACTTTGTCCTTGCACCATGGCTCATGTCCACTGACGGTACAGAGGAAAGCAGAAGTGCTACCTGACCTTGGCCCACACGTCCCCGCGCAACCACGTAGGAACTCCACGACGGACTTGAGGTCTCAGTGTGTGACGGATCATCAGCATCGACAACAATTACCTCTGACAGGTTGGACACCGACGCGAAAACGGCGTTCCTGGCACCGATAACCACCTGGGCGCCATCGAGGGCCTGTTCGAACTCATCCGGAAAGACGGCAACCGTGTAGCCGGCCCGGGCGAACCGCGCCGCTAAATGCTTCACCGCACTCTGAGTTGCACAGACAACGATTACTTGACCAGCCACACTAGAAGGACTGCCAATATGGCCTATGATCCAATCTGCCCTCGAATGAGAAGGCGGAATTCTCACCACCTGGGATTCTCCACGGATTTGACGAAAACTCCTGTCGCAGTCCTGGAATTCAAGCAAGCCGCCAGGCCTTGAGGCTATCCTTTTCTTTGGACTTGCATGTGTCAAAAAGTTAACCGGTGAACCGATGAAGCGCCACCCCGCCCACTTGCACAACGCAATCACGTCGGCGTTTGGGCCACCGCCCAGCAGACGTGATATCGGCGATAGCTTGAACTCCAGACCCTCCGCATCCCGCACTGAGAGTTCGCTCAATCCAACCACCCACCCTCTAGCACGAGAGCTGCCCAAAGGGACAGAGACATAACTCCCAATGCCGATCCGGGCCAAAAAGCGGTCGGGAATACTGTAGCTGAAAACTTTGGACAGGCCTACCGAATCTATGAGAACTTGCGCCACTGAGACAGTTGCCGAAGATTCATCATGAACTGCCATGGCCATAATTGTCCCTAACTGCAGACCGGTTACAGCCCCAGCGCTTGTTTGAACTCGGTCAACTTTGACGTCTCTTCCCAGGTGAATCCTTTATCTGATCGGCCGAAATGACCGTATGCCGCAGTCCTGCGGTAGATAGGGCGCCGAAGATCAAGTTCGTTGATAATTGCCAAAGGTCTCAGATCAAAAACGTCGTCAATTGCCTTAGCAATCGATTCCGGACTGGTCTTTTCGGTTCCGAAGGTTTCCACCATTATCGATACAGGCCGCGCCACTCCGATGGCATAGGCAACCTGGATCTCGCACTTGTCGGCCGCGCCTGAGGCAACAACGTGCTTGGCCACCCACCGGGCAGCATATGCACCAGACCTGTCAACCTTTGAGGGATCCTTCCCGGAAAAGGCTCCACCACCGTGACGGGCCATGCCTCCATAGGTGTCAACGATTATCTTTCGTCCAGTAAGACCGGTGTCGGCGTGCGGCCCACCGAGCTCAAAACGGCCAGTCGGGTTGGCCAAAATGCTCATATTCGAGATATCCAAATCCTTGGGAATCATCGGCATGATTACAGACTCGGTAAGATCCGGCAATAAAAGCGTTCCTAGATCGATCCCCGGCTGGTGCTGCGTTGAGATTAGGACGGTCTTCAATGCCACCGGTCGGCCCTGATCGTACTCCACTGTGACCTGGGTCTTGCCGTCTGGACGAAGATATGGAAGGATGTTCGCGCGCCTCACCTCTGACAACCTTTGCGAAAGCCGGTGAGCGAGCCAGATCGGAAGCGGCATCAGATCACTTGTCTCATTGCAGGCGTACCCAAACATCATTCCCTGGTCACCAGCACCCAACAGATCCATCTCACCCGAGTCATGAGCACCGCTCCTAATTTCGTACGCGCTGGACACGCCGGACGAAATATCTGGCGACTGCTCATCGATTGAGATTATGACTCCACAGGTATTGCCATCGAATCCAAAAGATTCCCGATCGTATCCAATTTCACATATAGTTCTACGAACCAACCGTGGGATATCCACATAAGACGTAGTTGTTATCTCACCCGCCACAACCACAAGACCTGTTGTGAGAAGGGTCTCACATGCGACCCTCCCGAGAGGATCCTCGGTCAAGATTGCATCCAGGACAGCGTCTGAGATCTGGTCAGCCATCTTGTCTGGGTGACCCTCAGTCACTGACTCAGAGGTAAACGAATATCTCACCTAACGATCCCTTCTATAGCTCCCGGAATTCTGCTACTTCGGCCAGACCCCATTGATCCGTGCCCATTCTGCCACGAAACTCAAAACCTTGATTGCTATATGCCTCTTGTCATCCAATTCGAACGCCAAAACCGAATCGTCATATACCAGAGTCACTCGGTTGGTGTCGACGGCAAAGCCGGCATCATGCTCTAGAACATTGTTTGCCACTACGAAGTCGGCCTTCTTCTCCTTCAGCTTACGCCTTGCTTCAGATTCAAGCTCCCCGGTCTCGGCCGCAAATCCGATAAGAATCTGATTCTTCGGCTTGACCGAGCCCAAGTAGGCCAGGATGTCGGGGGTTGGCTCCAGAACCACCTGGGGAGCTCCCTGGCTCTTTTTGATCTTTATTGGACTGACGTCTTTGCACCTGAAGTCCGCAACCGCGGCTGCCATTACCACCAGATCAAAGCCATCGGCCACCCTAGTGGAAACTGCGTCGAACATCTGTTGAGCCGACTCGACCTCGACGACGTCAATACCTGGTTCATCCGGCGGAGCAATTGTGCAAACAAGTGTCACATCCGCACCAAATCTGGCAGCAGCCGTGGCAAAAGCGATACCCTGCTTTCCAGACGATCTGTTCCCGATGTAGCGCACCGGATCGATCGACTCACGGGTGCCGCCAGCAGTCACAAGAACCTTCTTGCCAAGCAACAGCCCCCTGCCCTCCAAAAACAATCCTTCTACAGCGGCAAGGACCCGCTCGGTGGAGGCGAGCCTGCCCACACCCGTATCCCCGCCCGCCAATCGGCCCACTTCCGGCTCAATCACCACTACGCCACGGCGGCGAAGAGTGGCAATGTTATCGACGACGCTCGGATGCTGCCACATCTCCGTATGCATGGCGGCAACAATTACAACAGGCGCCCTTGTGGCAATAAGTGTTGTCGTAAGAAGGTCATCGGCAAGTCCCGCTGCATATCTGGCAATCAAATCGGCAGTTGCCGGGGCAACGATAATCGCGTCAGCCTGTTTGCCAAGACTGGTATGCGGAATTGGATCATCATCATCAAACAGAGAGATCCGGGCGCGTTCGGAACCTAGGGCAGAAAACGTAGTCGCGCCCACAAACTTAAGCGAAGCCGCCGTCAAAACCGGAGATACAAACGCTCCCGCATCGACCAAACGGCGCATAAGCTCGACCGACTTATAAGCCGCGATTCCGCCGCCTACTCCGAGGACGACTCTCTTTCCAAGAAAAGGACTGCTATTTGGCATTTGACTAGAGCCTAGGCTAGGTCACCATAGCGACACAATGAATTCACACAATTCGCGGAACCACATATGGGGGGCCGCAGAACAACCTACTCGCCAGCCTCAGCGATTTGAACTTCATCCCCTTGATCCGTCGAAAGAGCATCCTCTCCGCGCTCTTCTTCGCTCGACTCAGGACGGGAGTATGTGATCTTTCCAGCGGCTATCTCTTCGAAGGCAACGGTAAGGGACTTCTTGGAAATTGAATCCACCTGAGGAGGAACTATTGAACCGATTCCGTCACCAAGTCGAGAAAAGTAGGCGTTAATTTGGCGCGCCCTACGCGCAGATATCGTGACCAAAGTGAACTTAGAATCCACTTTTGCCAGTAAGTCCTCAATTGGGGGTCTCATCATAGAAAGATTTGATTCTTCAGCCACAAGTGCTCCTGGTATGGAATTAGGCGTCGGTTTACTTAGACCGCAACGAGTTGATTATAGATGCTATTTCGGAAACTGCTCTGTTCAGGTCATCGTTGACGACAACATAATCGGCGAACTTAAGAGCCTCACTGACCTCTCTTTGGCCTACAGCAACGCGTTCATCGATGGTACCTTTGTCGTCTCCACGCGATACCATCCTATGCCGTTGCTCATCGGACGAGGGCGCTATAACCAAGATGACCGCGGCGTCAGGATCCTTTTGGCGCACCTGTTTGGCGCCCTGAATATCGATCTCAAGCAAAAGATCAGAGTCCATGTCCGGGTCCGGCCTAGGGGTGCCATAGAGATTTCCGAGAAACTCAGCCCATTCGAAGAATCGATCCTTGGCGATGGCATCTTCGAACTCTTCCCGGGTGACAAATAAGTAAGAGTCGTCCCGTTCTCCGCGACGCCGCCGCCGAGTTGTCCAAGAACGACTCAAACTCAGATCATTGACTTCAGCGACCAACCTGGAAGCTATGGTACCTTTACCAACGCCGCCCGGGCCGCAAATCACCACTATCAGGAGCGAGAGGTTTCCTCTATGAGGCGAGCTCTCTGGTTAGCTCCCAGACCCTGCAACCTGCGGGTCTCACTAATTCCAATCTGGTCCATCAACTTTCGAGCTTTGACCTTTCCAATCCCAGGAAGGGACTCGAGGACGGAGACGACTTTCATCTTCCCCACTAGCTCTTCTTTTGATGCTCGGTCAAGAAGGGAAGAAAGGGTAACGTTACCCATCTTCAACTTCTCTTTCAATTCTGCTCTTTGGCGACGGGCTTCAGCCGCTTTCTCAAGCGCTGCTGACCGTTGCTCTGGTGTTAAAGATGGAGGCAAAGGCATGAATTGAAAGTTAGCCGATTTTTACTGGTTGTGCTGCATTTAATCCGAAAAGATGCCGTTTTTGTCGCATTTTTTGACCCCAGATTGCACCGCGAGTGTCATTTTGAGGTGAATTCGACCAAATCGCGCACCTTTTCAGCAGCTAACCGGGGGTTCCTAGACGACGTGACGGGCCTGCCAATCACCAAAACATCCGCTCCAGCAGCGATTGCCTCGTCTGGTCCGGCAACCCTAGCCTGGTCACCCAGAGCGTCCTCTTTGCGGCGTATTCCGGGAACTACCTTAAAAAATCCTGGAGCTAACGAATTTACCAATGCCAGATCAGTTGGTGCGCAGACCAAACCGGTTGCCCCCGCCTCTCTCAAGATTGAAATTCTCGTCTCCAAATCTTCATTCCTTACCCCCGCCACAGATGTCAACACGGTAACTCCAAGTAGCTTTGGAACGGCGGTTCCTTCCGCGTCGGCTCCGTCATTCAGGCCCGTCAGTGCAGCCTTGACCATCTCCACGCCACCAACGGCATGGACAGTCGTCATTGAAACCCCAAGCCTTGCAATCACTTTGGCTGACTTTTCGACTGTCACGGGGATGTCATGCAGCTTCAAATCAAGAAATACCTCAAATCCGAGTTCCTTAAGGCGGTGAACGGCACCGGGTCCGTACGCACTGAAAAGCTGCAGACCCACCTTTGCTATCCCGAACACGCCTCGCACTGCCGAGGCCCAAATGACCGCTTGGTCGATGCTTTCAGTATCCAATGCAATCGCCAAACGGCTTACTGGGTCAATATCATGCACCATGAGCAGCTCCAATGAGCTCAGAAAATGCGGAAACCGAGTTTTCCTCACACCACTGCTCGATTTCGGCAAGAACCCTTGCCATCGCTCTTGGCTCGACGAAAGTCGCAGTGCCTACCTCCACGGCGCTGGCTCCGGCAAGAACGAGCTCAATTGCCTCCAGTCCTGTGCTAACACCACCCACGCCGATTATCGGAACGTTCGGAATTGCCTCGTAGACGTCATAAATGGACCTAACAGCCACTGGACGAATACTTGCCCCAGACAGCCCACCCCGAAAAGCGCCAAGAGACGGCCTCCTCGTCCTTGTGTCGATCCGCATTCCCAACAGGGTGTTCACCAGGGTAAGGCCCGTTGCACCGGCATCCATCGCGCTCTGCGCAATCTCGATCAGCTGGTGCGTGTTTGGAGACAGTTTGGCAAACACAGGCAACCTGTATCCACCAAACTGCTTAATTACTTCATGGGTTGCCAATGCCGAGTGGGCAAACATGTTGGATCGGTCCTCGATATTGGGACAGGATATGTTTACCTCCACGGCAACCACGGTGTCAGGCAAATCTTCAATAGCCGCCCGGGCAAGGGCGAAGTCCTCAATAGTTTGCCCCCATACGGAAATTATCACCTTTGCCCCAGAAGCGACCAAGTCAGGCAGAAACTCCCGCTTCCATCTATCGATTCCGGGACCCTGAAGGCCCACAGAGTTCAGCATTCCTGGTCCGGCACCCACAATCCTCGGTGCAGGATTCCCGTCCCAGCTAAAATGAGCCAACGACTTGACGACGATACATCCGATCTCAGAAAGATCAATGTACCCCCTGAGTTCCGCGCCGTGTCCTGAGGTACCTGCAGCACTCATTACTGGATTTTCCAAACTCAGCGGTCCAACCGAAGTCGACAGATCTACCTTGGACACTGCACCTCCACCTAAAACTAGTTGTACCTCGACCCTATGGCGGAATTGTCCATCTTGGAGTGGTAATCCTGGATCGCCATTACTTCAAACTTTTTTCCCGACCACTCCACCATTCCGGATACCGCCGCTCTTGCCGCTGCCATGGTGGTCACGCAGGCAACCTTGTTGCCCAACGCAGCAGTACGAATATGGTGACCGTCTGTCCTTGGACCTGAACCCCTTGGGGTGTTTACGACAAGCCCGACTTCACCCGAGGAGATCAGGGCCACCGGATCGCTCTCCAACCCATTGTTGCGCTCGCCCAATTTCGAAACCACTCTCTCGACGGGAACTCCTGCATCTGTGAACGCCCTGGCAGTCCCCGCAGTCGCAGCAAGTTTGAAACCCACTCCCACCAACTGTTTTGCCAAATCAATACCCACAGCTTTGTCACGATCAGCAAGCGAGAGGAACACCAGTCCCGACGACGGCAGCTTAGTTCCTGCACCAAGCTGAGACTTTATGAACGCCATCTCGAAACTAGAGTCGACTCCCATCACCTCTCCGGTCGACCTCATCTCCGGTCCCAGCAAGATATCTGAAGCAGGGAACCGCGAAAACGGCAGAACAGCCTCCTTAACGCATGTATAGCTCATCAGATCCGCCGGAGCGAAATGGCCGCTCTCCTTGAGCTCCGCGAGTGTCTTACCCACCATTACCAGGGCTGCCAGCTTGGCTAGCGGTACTCCGGTCGCCTTCGCGACGAATGGCACGGTCCTCGACGCGCGGGGATTCGCCTCAATGACAAAAACCTGTCCTGACTTGACGGCGAACTGGATGTTGATCAGGCCGACCACCGAAAGCTCATCGGCAATCGATCTAGTGTACTCCCTGATGACGTCTTTCGTCTGTTCAGATAGAGTTGGGGGTGGAATTGCGCACGCGGAATCACCTGAGTGGACTCCTGCCTCCTCCACGTGCTCCATTATCGCCCCGATATAGAGGCTTCCTTCCCTGTCCCTCAGAGCGTCAACATCGACCTCTATTGCATCCTCCAGGAAACGGTCTACCAACACCGGACTCTTTGTGACCTGGCGTCCTTCAGCCTGGAGTTGAATTAGCCGAGACATTGCTGACCTCAGCTGATCGTCGCTGTAGACAATTTCCATGGCCCGTCCACCCAGCACATAAGAGGGACGGACAAGCACCGGATAACCGATCCGTTGGACGACTTCCAGTGCCTGCTCTAGGTCGAAGACACTGGCACCAGCAGGCTGCGGAATATCAAGCCTGCTGCAAAGATCCGACCACCTACGCCTGTCCTCAGCAATGTCGATGGCTTCGGCGGATGTTCCGAGAACCAGACCCGGGTCAATTGAGCCGGCAAGCTTTAGGGGTGTCTGGCCACCAAGAGCCACCACAACCCCGACAAACTCGCCCGCCCCTTTTATCCTGGCTTGCTCGGCTTCAATCACATTTGAGACATCTTCCGATGTCAGTGGCTCCACGTACAGCCGGTTGGAGGTGTCGTAGTCGGTAGACACGGTCTCTGGATTGCAGTTCACCATCACGGTTTCATAACCTGCCTCACGAAGCGCAAAGCTGGCATGAACGCAACAGTAGTCAAATTCGATTCCCTGGCCGATCCTGTTCGGTCCCGATCCGAGTATTACCACCCGTCGCCCATCGGTGGAGACAACCTCATCCTCGTCTTCATAGGTCGAGTAGTGGTAGGGCGTGAAGGCCTCGAACTCTGCCGAACAGGTGTCGACCGCCTTGAACGTCGTCCTCACGCCGAGACCAAGTCGGAGCTTCCTTACCTCGGATTCAATCCCCCCTGTCAGATATGCAATCTGATCGTCTGAGAATCCCATCCTCTTGGCACTGGTGATGTCGGCCTTCGTAAGCTCGGAAAGACTCTTCTGGCCAAGTTCCAGCCGCAATTTTGAAATCTGAAGTATCTGCGCTAGGAACCATGGGTCAACCTTGCACGCCCGGTATACCTGCTCGATGCTTGCACCACGCCGAAGAGCCGACTCTATCTGGAACGGGCGCATTGGAGTGGCTATTTTGACCGCCTTAAGCAGATCGTCGACTGGGATTGAATCCACTCCTGCTTCAGCCGCATCACCGTTTAGACCGCTCCTGCCAAGTTCAATGGAGCGAAAAGCCTTCTGAATAGACTCGGCAAATGTCCTTCCGATTGCCATCGCCTCACCCACTGACTGCATCCGCGTTCCGAGAACGTCCTCTACACCAGGAAATTTCTCAAAAGCCCATCGTGGCACCTTAGTCACGACATAATCGATTGTGGGTTCGAAAGAAGCTGGGGTCACCTTGGTTATATCGTTTCTTACCTCGGCCAGGCTGTAGCCAACTGCCAGCTTCGTCGCAATCTTTGCAATTGGAAATCCGGTTGCCTTAGACGCCAGGGCGCTGGAGCGCGACACTCTTGGGTTCATCTCAATAACCACCATCGCGCCTGAATCAGGATCAACTGCAAACTGGATATTTGAACCTCCGGTCTCCACACCGATCCTTCGTATTACAGCAAAGGCCGCATCACGCATCTTCTGGTACTCAACGTCGGAAAGCGTCTGTGCCGGTGCAACAGTGATCGAATCTCCGGTGTGGACTCCCATCGGATCAAAGTTCTCGATAGAACAGACAATTACCGCGTTGTCACTCGAATCCCGCATCACCTCCAGCTCGAACTCCTTCCAACCTGCAATCGAACGTTCGATTAGGATTTCCGATACCGGCGACGCCGCAAGTCCCTGAGAAGCCAGAATGGCAAACTCATCATCATCGTGGGCTATGCCCGTTCCCGCACCGCCAAGGATGAATGACGGTCGGATTATTAGGGGGTAACCTATCGAGGAGGCAACCTGAAGCGCTTCGTCCATAGAATGGGCAAAACCTGACGGCGGCACTTCCAGGCCGATTTCGCCCATTGCAGCTTTGAATAGGTCCCTATTTTCTGCGGTCTTGATCGCAAGGGCATTGGCACCGATCATCTTAACGCCAAATCGGTCGAGCACGCCGGCCTCTGACAGCTCCATGGCCAAATTCAGCGCAGTCTGGCCGCCCAATGTTGGAAGCAGCGCATCGGGCCTCTCCTTATTGATGATTGAGGTGAGAATCTCCAAATCCAGCGGCTCGATGTAGGTCCGGTCTGCAAAATCAGGGTCGGTCATAATTGTCGCTGGATTCGAATTGGCAAGGATCACACGGAAACCCTCCTCCTTCAGAACCCTGCAGGCCTGAGACCCTGAATAGTCAAACTCGCATGCCTGACCAATGACGATTGGGCCGGAACCGATAACTAAAACGGAAGAAAAGTCGTTCCTACGCGGCACAGTCAGCTCGCCTTCCTAATTAGATCAGCAAATTGTGAAAATAGATATCTCGAGTCATGTGGTCCTGGGCCAGCTTCGGGATGGTACTGAACTGAAAACGCATTTAGTTCGGGCACCGCAAAACCCTCTATGACGTTGTCGTTTAGATTTG
The DNA here is from genome assembly GCA_021777475.1 of Actinomycetes bacterium. Taxonomy (GTDB): domain Bacteria; phylum Actinomycetota; class Acidimicrobiia; order Acidimicrobiales; family Acidimicrobiaceae; genus SCQM01. The sequence continues at coordinate 36,852 of JAJYDM010000012.1, forward strand.
TGTGCGAAATCTTCACAACGACATCCAAACCTTTGAGGGAATCGGCATCGACCGCATAGTTGTGATTCTGACTGGTGATCTCAACCACCTCGTCGCTTACTCTTTGAACTGGATGATTCCCTCCGTGATGACCGAAATCCATCTTGAACGTCTTTGCTCCAATAGCCTGCGCCAGAAGTTGATGCCCCAAACAGATTCCGAAAATTGGCACTTTGCCCAGCAGTTCACGGATTGTGGCAACCGCATATCCAACCGCGGCAGGATCTCCGGGTCCATTGGAGAGAAAGACACCATCCGGATTCATAGCCAGAATCTCCCCAGCTGTCATCGTGGCCGGCACAACTGTGACCGACGCGATTCCGGCCAAATGGTCCAGAATGGTGCGTTTCACACCGTAATCGATGGCCACAACCCTGTTCGGCCCACCCTCTACCTCATAGACGCGACTCGTAGTGACCCCTTTTACCAGATCCTTGCCAAGCGTGCCGCCCCCGACCTGTGCCAACTGCTTAAGTTCGGTGATTTCTTGAGTGCCTATGGCCCCTGGTAGTGCGCCATGGGAACGAATGTGCTTTGTCAGTGCCCTAGTGTCAATGCCGCTAAGCATCGCCACCTTGTTGCGCGAGAGGTACGACACAAGTCCTTCCGTGGCCCTCCAGTTTGAAAAGTAGGTGCTCACTTCGCGAGCGATAACCGCTGAGCAATGAGGCTTCTCAGATTCGAAGTCCGAGGGGTTTATCCCATAGTTTCCAAGATGGGGATAGGTGAATGTCACAATCTGGCCAGCATAGGAAGGGTCCGTTATTATCTCTTGATAACCGGTCAACGCCGTATTGAATACGACTTCACCTATCACCGGACCCGGAAAACCCGACGACTCCATGGTGACCAGCTTTCCTTCAAAGACGGCACCGTCTGCCAGAACCAGGGCAGCTCCAGTGAATTTAACCTTCTCCTCGGCAGGTCTTAAAGACACAACTCTCCTTCTTTTAGTTTCATTTCCCCGTTAACAAATGTGTAGATGACTTTTCCAACCAGGTCGGTATCGAAATATGGTGAGTTCCTGGATCGTGAGACGAGGTCTTCGTCGCCGAGCCGCCACCGCAGCTTTGGATCGAAAATTGTAATATTGGCAGGCTTGGCTCTGAGCAACGGTCCTCCATGGACTTCGTCTATCTGAGCTATCCTTGCTGGCTTCCAGGTGAACAAGCTAATCAGATGGATCAGCTGCTCGTCGGAAAGGTCGCTCCTGCCACGACCCCCGTTTTGTGGAAGATCCAATTGCCGATGCAGCTCGCCAAGCACAGCCCCAAAAGCTCCCTGCAATCCAATCATTCCGAAAGCCGCCGCATCAAGCGTCGTGTCCTTTGCCTCTTTCTGGTGGGGAGCATGGTCGGTGGCCACTGCATCAAAAACACCAGCAAAATAGGCCTTCCACAGCCCGACCCGGTCCAAATCAGAGCGCAACGGTGGATTGACCTTGAACACAGTGTTGAAGTCCATAAGCTTGGTATCGGGTAGGACCAGATGATGCGGTGTCACCTCTGCGGTTATTGGTAGACCCTCGGCCTTGGCCATTTGAACCATTGCAGACGACCGTGCCGTGGAAATGTGGAGAAAGTGCAATCTCGCTCCCGTCAGGCGTACAAGTTCTATGTCCCGGGCAACCATCACGTCCTCTGCGGCGTTTGGAATTCCCTTTACCCCTAAAATCGCAGAAACGGCACCTTCGTTGATCGAGCCGGCATTTGCGAGCATCGCGTCTTCGCAGTGTTGCGCAAGCGTCACCCCGATCCCCTTTGCATACTCCAGCGCACGCCTCATCAATTGACCGTTTTGAACTCCAGTGCCGTCATCGGTGAATAGCCGAATCCCCATATCCGCCATCTTGGACATCTCGGTAAGACTCTCACCAAGTCTCCCCTTGGTTATTGCACCGGAAAAATAAACGTCAAGTGGTGCCTCTTCGGCCAGTTGCTGCACGTAACTGACGGCCTCAGGCGAATCTATGGTTGGCGATGTGTTTGGCATGGCAACCAAGGCCGTATATCCGCCAAGAATTCCAGCCTGGCTTCCACTGAGAATTGTCTCGGCCTTCTCGTTGCCTGGCTGTCTCAGGTGAGTGTGCAGATCGACAAAGCCGGGCGAAACTATTAGTCCCTGGGCATCGATCTCAAAATAACCCTTTGACCGCTCGATTTCCGCTTCGCTGGCGGCAATCGTCCCACCTTCGAGAAGCAGATCCGCCCGACGAACCCCTGTGGAATCTACGAGAGTTCCTCCACGTATCAGATACTTCCGAATTGGCTTTACCATATCGACTCCAAACGTCCTTGATAAGCCCCGAACAGCCAATACAGCACCGCCATTCGAACACCAACGCCATTACTCACCTGTTTGCGAATCAGCGACTGGGGCGAGTCGGCAACTTCGGCTGTGATCTCCACCCCCCGTATCATTGGACCCGGATGCATTACAATTGCAGTTTTCTTGGCCCTGCCAAGCCGATCGTGAGTCAAAGCAAAAGCTTTGGAGAACTCGGCCAATGAAGGCATGAGGGACTCCGAGAATCTCTCGCTCTGTATCCTCAAGAGATATATGACGTCGCAAATTGGGAGCACCTCCTCCAGGGAGTTGCTGACCTTCACGGGCCAGAGAGATAGATCCAGTGGCAATAGAGCTGGTGGCCCCACTAGGGTCACTCTTGCACCAAGCCGACTCAGTAGCTGAACGTTGGACCTTGCAACGCGGGAGTGGAGCACGTCCCCGATGATAGCTACCTCAATTCCATCCAGCCTCTTCCCAGATTCAAAGTGATCCATGATCGTCACCGCATCCAGCAATGCTTGGGTGGGATGCTCATGAGCTCCGTCTCCGGCATTTACCAGGGGTATGCCGAGCCACGAACTCACCAATTGAACTGACCCCGAAGAGAAATGCCTCATGACGATCAGATCAGCCCCTAGAGATTCGATGGTCTCTGCGGTATCGCGTAAAGA
>JAJYDM010000083.1 GCA_021777475.1 Actinomycetes bacterium
AAAGTCTCCAGTTCGGTGAAGTTCATTTCCCATGTGCCTTCGGTCTGCAGCAGTGGGTTTTCTCGCAACCTGCGCCCAGTATCCAGGACGGACTGCAAAAACGGCGGATAGATTGGCGTCTGGACAATAACACCTTCGTTTGGATTGGTTAAAGTGAGAATCGAGATCACGATGCTCTGCACAACGTCGGTGGAAACTAGGCCTAGGTGCGGATCCAATGCGGTATTGAACTTGCCGATATATCTGTCAGAAAAGGCGTCGAGAAAGTTGGCTTCAATATCCGCGCAGGGGTAGCCAAGATCACCAGATTCGATCCTTTGGGTCAACTCGGCGGCGATTACGGGAGCGATGCCAAGATCCATGTCAGCAATCCATGCCGGAATAACATCCTGGGAATACTTCCTCCATTTAGTGCTGCTGGTTCTCTTGCTTCGAATCTCGTCTTCAATTGACATTCAAGTTTCTCCATGCTGGACCTGGTTCCAGGATAGTTGCGGGGATATTCACAATTGCAGCTCTTGGCACATAACGCCCAGGTTGTGCTAACCGTTGATTTTGACTGTTGCCTTGCCGGACACGACTCTGTCTTTTTGGAACAGGGATATTACCGTGCCAGCCAAGAGCATTACCAGGGACGCGACAATTCCAAGACGAACACCTTGGGAGGTGTCTGCGAGGGTTCCAACTCCCACAGGACCGACAATTTGACCGAAGGCTATGGCAGTCGTATATACGCCAATTGCACTGCCAACTAATCGCATGTCCAGGTTCCTTTGAGCAAGGATTGTGTAAGAAGTGCCGACGGACATTATTGACGAGCCAAACAAAAGCGCAGAGAGCATGAGTACGAGAAAATTGCTTGTCATCAGGGGACACGCGGTTCCAACTGCGGCAACAAAGAGTATCGATGCCAAGCCGATGCCGCCCTTCAATCGCGCAAGAGCTAGGCCCCAAATTGGACCCGTGACCATTGTTGATATGCCCAGCATTGCCCAAAACCACGAGATGGTGGAACTCTTGTTGCCAGCTGATGTCAGAAATGCAACCAGAAAAGTGATGAAAGATATGTATCCAGCACCAAATAACGCAGACGCGATGATTGAGGGTTCAAATCCCCTAATAGGGAATCTCAGGGAGGTCCTGGTGGCAAGTTTTGGAGGTTCGATGAGGTTTTTGGTTTGAGGGAGGGCCAATGCGGCGCTCAATAGACACAAAAGGCCCATGACGATCCAGCCCCATTGCCAGGCCGAGTTACCCATGTGGGAGAGTACCGGGGGGATTACCAAGCCGGATATCAATATTCCGGCGCCGGCACCCGCAAAGTAAATGCCTGAGGCAGCGGCAGCCGTTTTGTGTCCCATGTGGGTAGTGCTATTTGAGACAAGGCTTCCACCGCTTACAAACGTCATGCCTCCAAATACCCCTGATAGAGTGCGCGCTAGGAGAAGCAGTGTGAAGTTTGCGGAGATTCCGGAAAGTATGCCCATTAAGGCTACGAGAAGAATCGATGCCGTGAATATCCTTTTAGTTCCGAACCTGTTGGAAAATGTTGTTGCGCTGAATGCTCCGGCAAGGAAGCCCACTGCATTTACGGTGTTCAAAGTGCCCAGTCGCTGATAGTCCCAATGGAGGGTTGTTGCCATGGCTGGGAGAATGAGTGAGTATGAAAAGCGTGCAAATCCAAGACTCGAAGCCGAAGCCATGGCCATCGCGGCGGATTTTAGATAGACGTGGTCTCCGGGTATTCCCGGTGCTGACGCGTTGGTAGTGGAGATGGGCGGTACTTCCTTTCGGAACTAGTCTTTTCCGGCCTGTCGGGTCGGCTCACTTAACGGAAAAGATCGCAATACGGAGTTCCGTGGCGTCCAGGTCGGTTATTTGAATGAGAGATCACTTCACTTTGAAAAGGTATTGTCGCATCGCCTTCAGAGCGGAACGCAGAAACATTAATCATTAAGTCCAGATTCCCACTTTTGGTCAAATGGTGCAAAATGACTGTCCGGCGATGCAGGGGTCATCGGATTTGGACAGTCATTTTGCCTAAATGCCACCTTGCGTGGCAGATCTATTTGCTATCCGGCCAGTGGAGTTCCCCCCGGTCCTGAAACTGGCGTAAACGAACTGCCATTCCATTCCGTGAGAGTCTCATCCGAGGTTGCCAGTCCTCGGTGATCGCTGACCGATGTGTTATACATTCCGAAGATTCCGGGAACGTTATGCAGATTCTGCATGTAATTGAGGATCTGTGGTGCAGTGGCATTGATTCCGAGGCTCTTGATTGCATCAATCAAAAGTTGTGCCGGATCCCAGGAGAGGCCCCAGGCTACTCCTGGATGACCGCCGGCCGAGGCGACGGCGGTGTCAAATGCCTGGACTTTTGCACGCACGGCGGCATTCGCGATATCGGAAGGTGGTAGGTACAACGGGCCCACGGGAAAGTAAAAGGACTTTGGAAGAATTGAACCAAAATGCGTCAGTTCGGCATATGCGGCGTTGCCGTCGGTTGTGACCGTTGGAATGTTTGACATTGCGAGCGACGACATTCCATTCAGTACGGTCCCGAGGGGTGTTCCAGTGGTCCAGATTATCAGAGCCTGAGGCTTGGCAGCTTTGATGACAGAGAGTTGTGACGCCACACTCACCGCGGTCGGGTCAAAGGTCTGATGCGTTAGCAGATGGAAGGACGAAAACTCCGGTTTTGCCAGAGTGGCCTTAAGCTGATTAAACCCGTCGACGCCGCTGGCGTCGGTTGAGGTAATAGCCGCAATGTTGGTCCAACCTTTGGCCTTGAAATATGTCAGGTAGGTCTGCGCCATAAAGGTAGTTGACAATCCGGCGGAGAACTCCATACTTCCAGCTGCTGGATGGGCGCCGGGGCTGAGATCATAGATAAATGGTCCGCTTGCCGTTGCCAAGTCGTCAACGGCTTTATCCACGGCAACAACCGAGCCGTTGAGGATGAACGGTACTGCGGAACTCACAAGTGGTGTGGCGAGTGATACCGAGGTGGCTGGACTCGACTGGTTATCCAAGATGTCAAACTTTACCGGATGTCCGTCGATTCCGCCTGACGCGTTTACCTGTCCTTCCAACTTGCCCAAGGCCTTGGCCTCGCGGCTTCCGAGAAAAGCTGCAGAGCCAGTCTCTGAGACGATGGCATGGATTATGTATGGTTTTCCAGCAACCGAACTCGTACTGGCGGATGGACTGGTTGTGGAAACGGACGCATGTGATGTGGTCGTGCTTGAACCGCATGCTGCCAGGATGGTGGCGGTTGTTGCGAGAAGAGCAATGCGTGATCTGTGGATGATTCCCGATTTGATTGTGTCACTCAGGCCCATTTTCATATTTTCCCCCTTGATATCTAGCCCCATTTAATACAGAAGTAAAAAGGGTCTTTGCTGCACGTTGCCTGCCTCATCTCCCCGAGGCAGGCCCAGCCTATACCTACAGTAAGTAACTAAATGAATGAATTATGACAAATTTCCGCTGTGCAGAAGTTCTTCGCTGTTGGTCTCTGAAGGTGGTTCATTACGAGAATGGACTAAGACGCGGAAAGCTTGCATTCAGAGACTCTGATTCTCTGACATGCGTAGTACTAATTTAGCCTCCTGAAAAGCAATGATGGGGAAAACAAAGGTCACCTTGTCGAGAGGTTCGGGACTCTGAAGATGAGAATAGGGGAGTGCGTCCTTGGGTAGGGATACGCCCCTCAGGCTGACTGTTACTGTAGGGTGGTAGCAAAATCGATTCAGGAGTTTTGTTTGGTGGCTTTGGCGAATTTACGCGAGCATTTGATTGAGTTCAATGAGCGTTACCCGTGGGTGGCTCCCAAGCGGTACGTGGGAACCAAGGTTATACACTTTTGGAACCAGCTCGCGATTGCGCTGATTGTCTACTTTGGGTATGAACTGACTTCTGAAATAACCGGAGGGTCAAGGCGGCAGGCGATTTCGAACGCCCTCACGGAGGTCAGACTAGAGCAGTCACTCCACATTTTCAACGAACACAGTATCCAGCATTTCTTTTTGGCTCATTTTGTGTGGATAGTGAAATTTTCTGACCTGTATTACACAACGGTTCATTTCATATTGCCAGTGGTGGTGTTAGTGGTGCTGTTTAGAAACTTCCCAGAGCGATATCTCGTCTGGCGAAACGTGATGGCGGCGCTGAACCTAGTCGCGCTGGTAGTCTTTGCGATTTTCCCTGTGGCACCACCACGGCTGTTGCCATCGTCATACCACTTTGTTGATACTCAGGTGGTCATAGGTGGCGCAGGGTCATTGGATGCAACGTTGATGAAAGATGCTGGAAATCTTTACGCCGCTATGCCGAGTTTGCATTTTGCCTGGGCCATTTGGTGTGCCTGGGCTCTGGTTCCAGTGGTCAAAAACAGATGGATTCGACGCGCTTTGATCGCTGATCCGATCGTTACGACACTGGTTGTGATCATTACCGCAAATCATTTCTGGTTAGACATTGCTGCAGGCTTTGCGTTGTTCTTAGTCACGGGAGCCGTCTTCAAGGCTTTTACGCCTACGCGTTGGCAGAGTGAGAAAGTTCCCTTGGGGTTGGGCAAACGCTGAAATGGGCCTGACCTTTGCAACCGGTGGGTGCAATAGCCTTATGGGCAAATGTTTCTTGTCGTGCGCCGAAAATAGATATTATGTCAAGTACAAAGAACATCTGTACTTTCCGTTCTTCTGCTCCACTCTTTCGCATTTGTCGGGGGTTCGGTGAGCGCGAAGGCGAATACGAGAAAACTAGGCACAGGTTACGGACAACTTTGTGAATTCAGGAGTTTGTGCCGCTCTGATCTGTGGCAAATCCCTTCCTTGGCATCGCCTCCCAGCTTCGATTAGTACCCCGCAAAGCCTGAACAACCCCTTCCAGTCTCCAGTACGCATGCATCTGTCTGAAACCAAAGTTCTCGATTATCGAAGCAACGACAGCCTCGTAAAGAAATTTCCATTTGTCGTAGCGGTGATATGAGATCTCCTCTATGAGTAGGGAAAGAATTGACAGGAGGATGCCGTATAGTATTGCCACGGCGAGAAAGAGTCCTGCGAAATAGACATTTACGAAACCAAAGTACAGCGCAGTGAACAGGAAGAATAATCCTGCGAGTTCTACAATTGGTCCTAATACCTCAAAGAAAAGAAAGTATGGAATTGCGAGAAGGCCTAGGGTGCCGTACTTAGGGTTCATGAAGAGGGATTTGTTACTCCAGAGGGTGTCCACCAGGCCTCGTGACCATCTTTTACGCTGTCGTCGAAGAATCGTTAGATTTTCAGGTACTTCAGTCCAGCAGACTGGTTCAGAGACGAAAGTGACTTGGTAGGGCGTTTTGAGGCCCCGCATATATTTATGTATTCGAGCCACAAGGTCCGCGTCCTCTCCAATCGAAGATAGGTCGTATCCCCCAATCGCTATTACGACGTCTTTCCGAAAGACTCCAAATGCACCAGAGATAATTAGCAACGCTCCCAACTTCGACCAACCTGTGCGACCGAGAAGGAATGCCCGAAGATACTCGATGACTTGGATTTTCGCGAGCCATTTCTTGGGCATTCGTACTTCGGTGATCCGTCCCCTGTAGGCGGTGCAGCCATTGGACGGCCGTATTGCTCCCCCAGTTGCCACCACTCTCAGGGGGTCGTCGAAAAACGGCATCGTAACTTTTATCAATGCATCCGCGTCCAAGACGGCATCGGCATCAACTACGCAAATAAGCGGATACTTTGCCACGTTGATGGCAACATTTACCGCATCTGTCTTCTTGCCTACTGAGCGTTTGCGAATAACCGTCAATTCGTTCAGTCCTCTGGCAATGTGAACGGAATCAACCTGTCCAAGAGTAGGTACCATGTCAGGGATTTGCATTGGTATTTCGACCAGATCAAATGCCTCACGCAGTTTTTCGAACGTGGCATCGCTTGAGCCATCATCGACGATTATCAGTTCCATTTGCGGATAGTCCAGTGACAGTACCGCCCTTGCGCTTTCGACTATCCCAGCTTCCTCGTTGTGTGCCGGCATGAGAACTGAAACTGGCAAGGTCGCCGGGCTTGAGAGAGCGTCCTCGAATCCAGAAAAGGTTTTTCGTCGGAAGTAACTTCCAAGATTAACCGAAGCGAGAATGATAAGTATGAGATAAATAGTGTTAAGGGCAAGAAAGTAGCTAAGCCCAAACCAGTTTAAGACTCTAAATGCCGTTGCTATGGATGGGGTCATTCCAGATACAGACAATACATGCTCCCCCGTCAGTCCTGGAAGGTGCGTGGAGCCTGGGCGGCAAGTCTTGCCAGTGCCTCCTTGGCGAAGGAGGCACCCTTGAAGTTGGAAGTTGCAGCGAGTTTTAGGTGTTTGATTCCTGTTGGTCCCATTCGCGATGCGGCGTTGGCAGCAGCGCGCGCTAATTGGTAGTCACCGTCGTTAAGCAGACTCAGGATCTCTGGCACAGTGTCGCGATCACCGATTGCCGCAAGAGCTCCACAGCTCACAATTCTCAAGGAAGTTGGTTGATCAGATTCAAGGCACCTCTTAAGGGAAGGTATCGCCTTCGGGCTGCCTATGCGCCCTAAAGCTCTGGCGGAGCGTACCTTCACTTCGAAGGAGGGGTCATTCTCCAGAAGCGATATGAGATCTGGGGTATCTTCTGTAGAGCCTTCAATTCCCAGTATTTCTGCTATCACTGCTCTGCGCCGCCCTCCTCCGGATGTCAGTCCGGCTTTCATTGACTCCTTGCCAGACGAGCCAATCCGCTTGAGTGCCACAAGCACGGTGCCAAATGGTACGGGGTGTCCGTCATCGTCCACAGCGGCTAGCAGGGCCGGAACCGATTCCGGCTTTCCCAACTGTCCTAGACACCGCACCGCAATTGTCCTCACCTCTCGCCGCCGGTCACGAAGCATTGACTCCAGTGGCACTCGTGCCTCGGAGATTCCCACGTTTCCGAGAAACACTGCAGCCTTGCAGCGTCCCAAACAACCGAACTTTTTTGTCCTTTGAATCGCCTGATCGATTGTGCCGCGAGAAAGCAGAAATGATACGAGTATGTCCTTTGCGCGCCCTTTAACTTTGGTGAGCATCGCTTCTGATATCTCGTCGAACTGACTGGAATGGATTTTTTTCAAGACTTGGAGTTCAGACAGGCTGAGGTCCTCGGTAAGAAATTTGACCAGCATCGTCCGAAGCTCGGCTTCGTATGCCGTTGAGCGGGCCTCTATTTTCGTTCTAACGAATCGAAATATTACCGTTATTACTAACATCATAAAAATTGAAACTGTTAAGAGAAAAACGCTTACGACAAGTGCAAGACGCATGTCAAGTCAGAGAGTCCTTCCGAGTACCGCCTGGACACGGCTGAGAAGCTCCCTGGGGCTGAACGGCTTGGTCATATAGTCAGTTGCACCAGCTGCAAACCCGCGCTCAGTGTCCTGTTCCATGGACTTGGCCGTGAGCAGAATGATAGGCGTGTTCTTAAGATCCGGATCTTTGCGAATCTCCAATGTAACGTCGATTCCAGAATGGAATGGCATCGCCACGTCGAGGATCATGAGAGCCGGGTGATGTTCACGAGCCTGTTCGAGAGCAACCTTCCCATCGGGAACGGCGATTACAACATAACCTGATTGGCTGAGTTTGTAGTTGACCAACTCCAAAATGTCTGGGTCGTCGTCGGCAACAAGTATCGTTGTCATTTCAAATCCTTTGGGCACACATAGTGGCAGGTGACCGTTGCCTTTTTGTGGCAATCCGCTACCGCGTTCGGTGTCTCGATTTTGAGAAGAATGTTCATTGGTTAGTAAGTCCCATCACAATTGCGCCTAATGTATCCATCGATCGATACCAACTTGGCCTTACTCCGCAGAAACAGCCACATGGCACTTACGTCCGTTGGTCGATCACTGTAGTGCTAGGCGGTGCAGGTAGCTGCGACGGGTCAGTATCATTCTGAGACGGATCGCTTTCCACGCTGGGAAGGAGAATTTTGAAAGTTGTGCCCTCCCCCACCTTTGAAGTCAATGCAACACTTCCTCCATGTTTTTCTATTATCGCTTTTACTATCACCAAGCCAAGTCCGGTCCCTTGTACAGCATTGTCCCGAGCGGCAGCAGTTCTGTAGAACTTTGTGAATAATTTCTCCAACTCTTCAGGCGCAATGCCGGCTCCGCTGTCAGAGATTGACACCGCCACCGATTTTGACTCTTTATGCGCGATTATTGAGATTGTACCCCCGTCCGGTGTGAACTTTATGGCGTTTGACATGACATTGAGTAATACCCGCTCGATGAGGCGGGCGTCAATCTCAAGGTCCGGAAGCCTCTCGCTCACAGTTATCTTTAGGTCGATGTGTTTGCTGTTGACCTGAGGCATTACGGTTTCCGCAGTTCGCATAAGTATCGGCGTGATGTGAGTCCTAGTTTTTGATAGCTCAAGGTTGCCGGATTCGATGCGTGAAGCCGTCAGAATGTTCTCGATCAGGTCGATGAGTCTCTTGGAGTTGCGGTCGATTGCGTCAAGCATCCGTGAATAGGTTTGGGGAATCTTGCCTTCCTCCATCTCCTCTTTGAGGAGTTCAAGATACCCAACGATGCTTGTAAGGGGTGTTCTTAGTTCATGCGACACTGACGCGAGAAAAAAGTCTTTTGACTCGTCGAGTTTTTTCATTGCGACTAGGTTCGCTCTCTCCTGTTCGTATAAGCGTATTGCTGTAAGGGTC
>JAJYDM010000084.1 GCA_021777475.1 Actinomycetes bacterium
TGCGGTACTTGGCGTGGCGAGCGCTGCGGTACTGGCTGCTTGTGGTTCTAGCTCGAGTTCTACGGGCACCTCAGGAGCCACTACGACTTCTTCGGCAAGTGGAGCTGCTAGCGGTGCGGCATCGGGTACGCCCTATGTGATGCACGCTATCATCTCCCAAACTGGATTAGCGTCCTTTTTAGGCAGCCGCGAAGCTAAGTCTCTTCAGGGTCTAGCTGCGCTTGTAAACACGCAGGGTGGTATCGATGGGCACCCTCTTCAGATTGACATTCAGGACAATCAGTCAACTCCTGCAACTGCGGTTTCCTACGCCACTGGTCTTATCAGCTCAAATGTCCCGTTGATCTTTAACGGCTCTGTTGTGGCTGTCGACGCATCGGTTGACGCTTTGGCTACCGCGAATGGTCCTTTCATTTACGACCTCAGCCCTGGAACTCACCCCAAGCCCGGCAGCATGGTGTTCTCGGCTGGAATTTCCACGGCTTTTGATGCTCAATCATACCTGACGTTCCTTAAGTCAAAGGGAATTACCAATATCGCGGCGATCACGTCGACTGACGGTAGCGGTGTTGACGGGTTCAAGCAGTTGCAGACTGCACTTGCTGAGCCTCAGTTCTCATCATTCAAGCTGCTAACCCACCAGACGTTCGATCCAACCGCAGTCAGTGTCACATCCCAGATGTCGGTGATAAAGGCTGCAAAACCGCAGGCTTTGATCATTTGGACAACAGGTACCCCGCTGGGCGTGGTGCTGCAAGCGATGTCATCACTTGGCATGCAGAACGTTCCTACGGTTACCACGGATGGTAACGCGGCCTACTCAGAGTTGACGCACTTTGCGTCGATTCTGCCAAAGACGCTGTACTTCCCGACTGGTTCGCTCTACCTACCGCCTTCTGACATCACTAACGCGGCAGTCAAGGCGAAGGTTCAGGCCTTCGACACGGTTGTCCAGGCCGCAGGCGGTCACCCCGGCGACGCATGGGGACTCTCATGGGACCCGGCGCAGCTTCTGATTGGAGCAATCCAGAAGCTTGGCGTCAAGGCGACCGCTCCTCAGATTCTCAACTACATGGAGAACCTGAAGAACGTGCCAGGTGTGTTCGGAATATACAACACCTCCACCAGCAACCACCGTGGTCTGTCGACCCAGGACGTCTACATGACGGTTTGGAACGGCAGCTCGTTCACGCCGGTATCTGGTCCTGGAGGAACTCCTCTGGCTGGCTAGTACCTGGCCAAAAGCTGCAATAGCCCTTACCGACCGCCCCAGGCGTTTGAGTGATCAAGCGCTTGCGGGCGGTCTTTACTTTTAACTTGACGTCATTAAGGCATTCCGTCGGAGCCTGTGCCTTAATCGTTTTGGAAAATTAAGACCATTGTTGTACCGCTTGTGTGCTGACAACTGAGCTCGGCGTGCCGTCCTGGCTCAAGCGCGCGCTTTGCCGGGATTGTCAGAATCGCCAAGTTCGTTTGATTTGGGAATTCTGAACGAGTGAGGCACCTGTAGGTGGGGGCAGGCCACGCGTTGAGAAGGCGGGGAGTGTACATGGTCAATCGCAGAAATGCAAATTGGCAGCCCATACTGAATCAGTCTGGGCTATATTTGATTGAAAAGTGATACAGAATGAACTTCTGGCAGACAGAAGGCCCTCAAGCTGATGGTTTGTCAGAGTGATCGGAGCCGTGGATGGAAGAGTTATCTCAGATACTTGCAGATGTGAGACGTGGGATGATTCCAGCAAATGTATACAACGACGCTGATATTTTTCAACTCGAGAAAGAGCATATATTTGAGAGGTCCTGGATTTTCTTAGCCCATGAGTCGGAGATACCGGAGCCGGGCGATTATGTTGTTCGACGCATCCTTGAGGACTCGTTCATTGTGGTAAGGGATGAGAGCGGGGAAGTCCGTGTGTTGTTCAACATGTGCCTGCACAGGGGAATGCAGATTTGTCGAGCTGAAATGGGAAACGCCTCTCATTTCCGGTGTTCATATCATGGCTGGTCTTATAGAAACGATGGAAAGCTCGTAGGACTCCCGTTTCACGCCGAAGCTTATGGAGGCGAGGATGGTTTCAGCAAGAGCGGGCAAACCCTCTTACCTGCTCCGTCGGTAGACACCTATAATGGACTGATTTTTGCGAATCTCGATCCCAATGCGCAGCCATTGCGGACGTTTATTGGGGAGTTTGCTTATTACCTGGATTTCTACACGAAGCAGAGTGATGATGGGATGGAAGTTCGAGGTCCTCAGCGTTGGAGGGTGAAATCCAACTGGAAGATTGGTGCCGAAAACGCGGCTGGCGACAGTTACCATACTCCTCAAACACACCGAAGTGTCGTGGAAATTGGACTGTTCCGTGAGCCCACTGGAAGCAAGCGTAAAACCGGAGCTCTCTACTGGTGTGAAAAAGGGGGAGGCACGACATACAAGATGCCTCCCGGTAGTTTTCGTGAACGGTTACGCTATGTGGGCTATTCCGATCCGATGATCGACCGGATCGAAACGTCGTGGACTCCGGAACAGAAGCGGTTAATCAGCGACGATGGTTTCATGATTTCAGCTGCAACTCTGTTTCCAAGTTTTTCCCTTGTGCATAATTGGCCAAAGATCGATGCAAATGCGGATGACGATTCGGTCGTTCCTTTTATTACCATGAGGGTCTGGCAGCCGATCAGTCCCACCGAGACAGAAGTCGTCTCTTGGTTCATGGTTGACAAGAATGCTACGGAGGAGTTCAAGGAGGCCTCGTACAAGGGGTACCTGATGTGCTTTGGGAGCACCGGGATGTTTGAACAGGATGATGTCGAGAACTGGGTTTCCATTACAACTTTGGCTGGCGGTTCCATGGCGAAGCGGCTGCTCCTAAACAGCCGCATGGGACTTACAAGCGCGGATAAGCCTCTTAATGCTCCGGTTGCAGATTTTCACGGTCCTGGTACGGCCTACATTGGCTATGGCGAATTCAACCAGCGTGCGTTGTTGCGTGAGTGGGCGGATTGCATCGAGAGGCCATTGGAGCAGGTGGAGCAAATGGCAATGGGGAAAAAGATCTTCAAAGCGGACGCTAGGAGTTCGGAGGGATAATGGCGATCTCGAAGACAGACACAATCGGGATGAGGTCTCTCGCGTTTGGAGATCCCAGACACCAGGCCGCGTTTCAGTTCCTGGTTGATGAGAGCTACTTGCTTGATGCCCAACTCTATGATGAGTGGATTGAGACCCTGACCAATGACATTTCATATAATGTTCCGGTTAGAGTCACTACTGCGCGGAGTGCTGGTTTTGACACCTCTCCCGGCATGGCCCACTTTGATGACGACAAGTATTCGCTGTCCTTGCGGGTGGCCCGATTTGCCACTGAGCATGCCTGGACGGAAGATCCTCCCTCACGCCTTAGACATTTCGTCACGAATGTTCGCACTTTCGCGACCGAAAATGAGGATGAACTATTTGTACAGTCAGCGGTTCTCCTTTTCAGGAGCCGAGGTGACAACAGGGAGCCCAACCTGGTTTCAGCTTTGCGCGAGGACCTGCTGCGCTATGAAGGTGATTCTCTCAAGCTGGCTAGGCGGCTCGTGATACTTGACGAATCGGTCATAAGGATGCAGAACATGGCGATCTTCCTATGACGGGGGGCTCGGGTCGATACGATGGCGGCGGCACTGGCCCTGTCATAGAGTTGGGCAACGAGTTTGCCGAGGTTCGGATTCGAAAGGTCAGGACTCGAAACGGCTCCAGGCTCTTAATTACCTCACCAAAGTCTGGCCATTCAATTACCCTTTGTCCACTGGAATTGGAAGCCTTGACCTGGCAAAGTCCAGATTCACTTTCTTTGCTTGTAAACAATCTGTATGGGCCGATTGAACTGGGTGAGGCTGATGAGTGACGGCTGGTTGAAAGGTAGCCGTGCGCTCATTGTTGGAGCCGGCTCCGGCATTGGACGAGCTGTCTTGGACGCGTTCCTCCTGGAGGGCGCGATGGTGTCGGTGCTGGAAATGGATCTGGACAAGTGCAAGTCAATTTCGGCCTTGCTTCCCGAGGTGTTGGTCACGGCTGGAGATGCTACAACTCGTGATGCCAACGAAGACGCTGTGCGCAGGGTCACCGAGGTCTTCGGGGGACTCGATGTGTTAGTGAACTGTGTCGGTATATTCGACTTTTACAGGGGAATTGCCGATTTGGACGCTGAAATCATTGATGAGGCTTTTGAAGAGATTTATTCGGTGAATGTGAAGAGCCATATTCATTCAGTTAAGGCTGCGTTGCCAGCGCTGCGTGAATCTAGAGGTAACATTGTTCTCACTGAATCCACCTCGGCTTATTTTCCCGGTCGGGGCGGTGTGCTTTACGTTTCTTCGAAATTTGCAGTGAGAGGACTTGTAACTGCATTCGCAAATGAGCTGGCACCAGACATACGTGTAAATGGGGTAGCTCCAGGGGGAACGCTAAACACAGATCTGCGAGGTTTGAGCGCGTTAGGGCTGGATTCTCGTAGACTAGACGATACCCCCGGTCGAGAGGCTGAACTGGCCGGAAGGGTTCCGTTGCGGGTTGCGTTGTCAGGATCGGACCACGCGTGGAGCTATGTCTTTCTGGCTTCGAAGAGATCAAGTGGCATTACGGGCGGTGTCATTCATCCTGACGGTGGAATTGGGATCAAGTCCTAGCCATTTCTGCATTTCATTCTAATTTTTGTCGGTCAAACACATGAAAAGGAGTAGAAACCTTGCCAATAATAAAGGCTGATCTTGAACTATGCCAAGGGTACGCAAATTGCGTGATGGAGGCACCGAAGTTGTTTGACATAAGTGATGACGGTATCGTGGTGGTTCTTGAAGAGGAGTTCGGCGAGGAGACCCGGGGTCGGGTGGAGGCGGCGGTTAGAAGCTGTCCGGTTTCGGCTTTGCGGATTGAGGACTAGTGGGTTCGAAGACCGTTATAGTCGGGGGATCAGTCGGTGGAATCCGTGCCGCCCAGGCTTTGCGTTCTCAGGGCTTTGCCGGGGAAATCGCAGTAATTGATGCGGAGCCACACGTCCCTTACGACAAACCGCCATTGTCCAAAGGTTTTCTCAACGGTGCTATTGGTTTCGACCGGATTCAGCTGATCTCCGAGAAAGAGCTAAATGACTCAGAAGTTAGCCTGCTGCTCGGACAGAGGGCAGTAGGCATCGATGTTTCGGGGAAGATGGTTCTGCTCGAAGGCGGACAGAGGATCAGCTACGATGACTTGGTGATAGCTACGGGGGTAAGGGCGCGCCCTTCTCCCTGGAATGCAGCTGATGGCGTTCATCTTTTACGGACACTTGACGATGCACAGAGTCTGAAGAGGGATCTCCTCGAATCGAGTTCTGTGGTTGTGGTTGGCGGTGGATTCATTGGTGCTGAGGTTGCTGCTACCGCCAGCAAGCTTGGCCTTTTAGTCTCGATTGTGGATCCTCTGGCGGTTCCAATTGGTCGAATTCTTGGTGACGAGGTGGGTGAACGGTTTATCGGTTTGCATCACGCTAACGGTGTGTCGACGCATTTTGGCACAGGCGTCGAGTCGATCAGCGGTTCTCGAGGGAATCTTGTGGTCAGACTTACAAATGGAGTTCACTTGTCGGGAGACATAGTGGTAGTAGGAATCGGTGCGATACCCAATGTGGAATGGTTGGCATCATCGGGCCTTGTACTGGATAACGGGGTAGTGTGCGATGAGTTTTCGCGGGCGGTGGGCCAAGCGAACATTTACGGACTGGGAGATGTCGCCCGATGGCATCATCCGGGACTTCGACGGTTGGTACGGGTTGAACATTGGACGAATGCAGTCGAGCAGGCAGCATGTGTTGCTAGGAATATTGTCAATCCTTCGAATCCGGTGAGCTATTCTCCTGTGCCATATGTGTGGAGCGATCAGTATGACTGGAAGATCCAGATTGCCGGTGAAACTTCGGACGCCTCGAGATGTACTCTCGTGGAGGACCATGCCAATCTAAATAGATTTGCAGCGGTGTATGCTGATGGCGCAGGTTTTTACAGTGGAATAGTGACTGTCAATTGGCCTCGGGCGATGATTCAGTGCCGGAAGCTTCTGGAAACTGAAAAAGACCCGGCGGCGCCGCTCGAACTCTTACGCCAGATGGTTCCAGCTATTTAGTGGGCAGTCCAAAGTTCCCACCTGCGATGCCGTAATGCATACCGCCATGAATCGGATAGGACGACATTGCAATCTCGACATTGACCCTATTGTGCGATTATTCTTGTCGGATCGTTGTAAATGTACTCATATGGTTCTATAATTCTGATATGCAGAAACCGACTCTTGAATCAGATAGTTCACGTCCGCAGTATCCAATTGCGTCAGTCGACAACGCCTTACGCCTGATCCTGTTACTTGGGGAGCGTCCTGAGATTCGGCTGACCGATGCGAGCGCCTATCTCGGTGTCGCATCTTCGACGGCTCATCGGTTATTTGCAATGCTTCAATATCGTGGTTTTGTTCGTCAGGACCCACATACAAAGGTATATCAGTCTGGGGCCGCGTTGACGAATGTCGCCTTTTCGCTGCTTAGCAAACTTGATGTGAGAACGCGTGCTAGGCCGATTTTGGAGCGCCTGAACGAGGAGGTAAAAGAGACCGTGCATCTGGGAGTCCTGGATGGTTCCATGGTCAGATTTGTGGACGCTATCGAGAGTCCGCGGCCCGTGAGGGTTGCGTCGCGGATGGGGAAGGCGATGTACGCCCACTGCACGTCGACCGGAAGGGCGATTCTTTCTCAATTGTCGGATTCAGAGATACTTAAGCTGTATCCGGAGAATGAACTGCCCCAGATGACTACTCGCTCAATCTCGAATCGAGATGCGCTGATCGAGGAGCTTGAAAAAATACGGCAGAGGGGTTATGCAATCCAGCGGGAGGAAAGTGAAGAGGGAGTATCTTCGGTGAGCATGGCCATAACCTCAAATTTGATACCTTCTCGGTTTGCGATAAACATTTCGGTTCCCACTACCAGGATGACGGCCACGAAAATAAAGGAGATCGCGAGCGTACTTACTTGGGCATCTGATGAAATGAGTTCGTTCTTCGGTTTGCAAATGTAGTGGTTTCAGTGGATGGTTATTGGCTCCAGAACTGCAAGCCGTGTGTCCAAAAATAAGAGTTTCCTGTTGTCCGGCCAATTGATGCTTGGCAAGTTAGTTCACCCCTTGGGTTCAATTTAAATTGCGGTGATGGGAAACGCGAGAGATTTGACCATTACCGGGAGCACTTTTGTCGGTTCCAAGGGCTCTCCGAGGTCGATGAAGTCGAGTTCGCGAAGTTCGACACCGTCAATGGAGATCAGCGGTGCCCCAAATCCAAGCTCCTCTTTCAGGATCCTTCCCAGTGCCGCTCCAAGGTCCACTTCAAGTGCAAGTACAAACGGCAGCCCCCTTTGCATGAGTCGATCCTGCAGAGCATCGTAAACACCGGAAGCTAAGGCGAAGAGCACGGGATACTCAGCATCTCCCTGCCACGGTAAATAGATGCAGATGGGTGACTCCAGCTCATCCATATCGAGCCGCGTTAAGGCCGTGATAATCCCTTGCTTAACTTGGGCACGGGTTGGCTTATCGGGTAGCTTTGGGCACACAACTGGCATGTTATGAAGCGGGAGTTTGAAATCGTCGGAAACGAGGATGGTGTTTCCGCTTAGCTGTACAGTGAATTGAGATGCGCCTATCGCTGTCGCGCGGATTCCCTCTCCTACCCGTGTAATTGTCAGTCCTCGCTGTTGAAATTCGCTCCTGATAGCCTCAGTAAGGTACATGGCAATGTCGTTGAACACATGGGTTTCCCGGTCGAACAGGTACTCTGAGACACCTCCGGAAAATGTGAAGAGGCAGTCGGCTTCTGGAGCCCTTGATAATGGCGGTGTCAGCATTAGTTCGTTGGTGAGTTCGGTCACTTCTTCACAAAGGGCACTGCTCATAAGCGCTCCTGCCAAAGTCCTGGCGAATCGCTCCACGTCCTTGTCCTTGAGCGGAACACCATGTACAAGGTCTATGTCCAGGCTTTGCGCAACAGCGTAGGCGGCGTTTTCAATTCGGATAGGCGCGCTTTGAGCGTCAAAGGCCAGCAGTCTTGCCCCCACTGATATTGCCGATGTCTCCAAGACCTCGCCATCTCTGATGATCGCAAGTTTGCTGGTGCCGCCGCCGATGTCGATATGGAGAATCTCACGTTTTTCTTTGTGGGACAACGCAACTGCACCTGAACCAAATGCAGCCAAGATGCCTTCGAGGTTGTGCCCAGCCGACGCACAAACGAACTTTCCGCCGTGAGCGGCAAATAGTTCCGCCACGGATCTTGAGTTCCTTCGTTCCAACGCGACGCCGGTGAGGATCACGACACCTGTGTCGACATCTGTAGGAAGCACGCCGGCATTACGGTAGCTTTCCTCCACGAATTCCGACAACCGGGTAACGTCGATTGTTCCTTCGTTAGTGAATGGGGTGAGTAGGATCGGAGACCTATGTATCTCCTTTCGCTCGACTACGACAAATCGGCTTGAAAGTGACTGGGCTAGCCGTTGAAGGTGGAGTTTTGAAAATACCAGATGGCTCGTAGAGGAGCCGATGTCGACTCCTACGGTTATCAGCTCGACATTGTCCAGGAGCCAT
>JAJYDM010000085.1 GCA_021777475.1 Actinomycetes bacterium
CATCCCATGCGAACTTGCACTTAAGATCGAGTTGCACATTCGGAATCTCCAGAACTATGAAAAGGTCCTTGTAACTTCGGGAAGAGAGTTCGATCCCCTAACCCGGGCCTCGGATCCATACTCCCCAGTCGAAACTCCCTGGGCACAGCACCTGATATCGGAGTTCTGGCCAAGATACCGGTCCACAAACAGAGCAGGATGGCTCGATGGTGTGGATCGTCTGAAGGAACCATCATCGGCAGTCAGATTTCTGATTTCGAGGATAGCTTATCGAAAGTTTGCGCGAGTTGCACCTTGGGTACTGTTGCCCCTTGCACTCTCATTTCTCATCAAAATCCCCCTTGTCGTTTCGCTTCCCCTGATCAACCACCTTAGGAATCACGCGGTAAGCCTTGGTCCTCGCCTGGCATTTGTGGGTGTGACCACTCTCATCGATGCCACGCTCATCCTTTTGGCCATTGTGATAATCCTGCGTCTCTCGTATTCGCGTCTTTTCAGCAAAGAGTCTAAAGAGGCAATCGCCACGGACGTAAACGTGAATGCCAGGCTTGGAGCTGCAGCAGAGATCGACCGGGGATTCACTGGCGTGATCGTCGGTCACTTCCTTACGCCCGAGCTGACGCAGGTGGGCAAGGGGTTCTTTGCCTGCACAGGTTCGGTCTCCAGGATCTACGTTGAAGCGGATGCCGCTTTCGGACTTCCACCGATCTTCAGGCCCAAACAGCAGGCCACATGGGTCGAAATAGATGCAGGAGCTGGAATCCACACCCGCCTTCTGAGCAGAACTGAATTTGCCAAGGCCGACTCCCGCCTGGAGCAGATATTGAGTATCAAAAAGAAAGACAAGGAACGTCTTTTCGGACAGCTTGCGTCGTATCCCAATGGAACTGACTACCGGGAAGACCGCCATCCGGTGGTAAAGCAGATCCGCTCCCGGAGAATCGCCGCGATGGCAATATTTTTAGTCGGTGCCGTGAACCTTGCGTCCGCACTAACTCCACCAATTCGTGCCCGCCTGCATTTCATCCAGGAATTCCTGCCTGTATCGGTCTCGACAACTGCCAATGCCCTAGTGGCAATGGCCTCAATAGGACTGATGTTTTTGGCAGGAGGAGTTCGCCGAGGTCAGCGCCAGGCCTGGGCATTCGCGCTGACACTCTCAGTCGGCGCTGCAACCTTGAACCTCGTCAAGGGCGGCGATTTTGAAGAAGCGGTCACCCTGATAGTCCTGGCCCTATACCTGGTGAGCAAGAGGGACAGTTTCAAGGCACCCTCAGATCGCCCGTCTCTACAGCGTGGAATCAGTACACTCGTATTTGGAGCCGCCGCGATCATTCTCTTTGGCACCACAATCATTTTTGGATATATTTCGCTATTCAAACACGACCATGATCTCTCCTATTGGAGCGTGCTGATTGCGGTAAGTGAGAGAATGGTAGGTTTCGCCACCCACCCTCTTCCGGGTGGCACAATAAACCAGTTTGCAACGCCTGCACTTGAATTCACTGGAATCTGTCTGGCAGCAATCGCTCTGTTCCTGGCATTCAGACCGGTGGTGGACCGATCAAGGGGACTTTCAATCAGATTCGGAACTCGCTCAGATCGTGAGCGCGCAAGAGCGATCGTGAACAGCTATTCAAGAGGCACTCTCGACTACTTCGCACTTAGAGACGACAAGAGATTTTTCTTCGCTCACGGCTGCGTCGTGGCCTACGCCAACTACGGATCAGTAGCACTGGTCTCTCCGGATCCCGTCGGTCCGGAAACCACAAAAGACCAGGCCTGGCGAGAGTTCCTCTCCTTCGCCAACAGTAAAGGTTGGATCGTTGGCGTTCTTGGCGCGGACGAGGCGTGGCTGGACACCTATCAAGCGACCGGCATGCACTCCATCTACGTGGGCGATGAGGCGATAGTAGCTTTGAAAAGTTTCCATCTGGATGGAAAGAAAAACAAGGGCCTGCGCCAGGCAGTGGGCCGAATTAGAAAATACGGATACACTGCGGAGTTCCATGATCCCTCGAAAATAGATTCCACTCTCACATCCGAACTCATGTCCGTAATGACCCAAAGCCGCAAAGGGCAAGCGGAGAGAGGCTTCTCCATGACATTGGGGAGAGTATTCGATCCATCAGATAAGCACCTGCTCCTTACGGTGTGCAGAGACAGCAACCACACCGTCGTCGGCTTCTGTCAGTGGGTACCGTCACCGGAAATCAAGGGGTACTCCTTGGACCTCATGAGAAGAGATCTCGGCTCTCACCCCAACGGCCTTACCGACTTCATGATTGTCTCCACCATCGAGTACCTCTTGGAAAATGGCTTCGAACATTTGAGCCTAAACTTCGCAACAATGCGGGCGATACTCTCTGGCGAGATGGACTCGGTCACCCAAAAAGTCGAGAAGTGGCTCCTCAAGCGGATGAGCGACTCGATGCAGATTGAGAGTCTGTGGCGTTTCAACTCCAAGTTCGATCCGACCTGGCACCCAAGGTATGTTATCTATGACAATGCCGAACATCTTCCGGCCATAGCTCTGGCTATCGCCAGAGCGGAGGCTTTGTGGGAACTCCCGATTATTGGCCGGTTCCTAAACCCTGGGGATACGATGTCCAAAAGCTTGGGAGAGCACGACTCTGTCTAAAAGAGCAGCACTGCTCGATTGGCAATGCTGATAAGCGGTCCTGCCCAAATCCCAAGGCCAATTGTGACGATCACCGCAGCTGCGATCACCACGGTGGCGCTGTCGAGTTTGGACTTGGCATCGATCGAGATTTCCTCTTTGACCATTACCGCCGAGTCTCCGCCATACTGAGAGTCCTCCAGACTCATGCCACCTTCGGCGGAACTCTCCGCCCCAACGCTTACGGAACGAAATGGCATAAGGGCCATGCGCAGATAGAAAAAGACGGCAATGGCGGCCGAAATCATGGCGATCAGTGCCACCGGGTAGTGTTTGGAACTGACCGCCGCAAGAACGACGTTGAACTTTGCAAGGAAACCGGTGGTAAATGGAGCGCCCGCCTGCGCCAAGATCAGAGTCACAAAAGAGAAGGCCAAAAACGGAGCCTTCTTGGAAAGACCGCGCAGGTCCTCAATTTGAACCCCGCTCTTGCCAAGGACCTTCTCAATCGCGCCAACCGTAGCAAACGCACCGACAATGACAACGGAATAGGTGATCAAGAAGTAAAGAGATGCACCCACACCTCTAGCGGAAGCCGCATAAAGTCCCAAAAGAATGAAACCAGCCTGGTTTATCGAAGAGTACGCAAGAGTTCTCTTGACATCGGTCTGGACAACGGCCAGGACTGCACCTACCAGCATAGTAAATCCCGCGATCACGCCTATTAAGGGAACCCAGTCCGACTGAAAGGGGATGAAGCCGGAGTAGAAAACCCTAAGGAGCGCCGCAAAACCGGCGGCCTTGGCGGTTGCAGCCATGAACCCCGTCACCGGACTTGGAGCCCCCTGGTAAACATCCGGTGCCCAGAAATGGAAGGGCACCGCTGAGATCTTGAAACCAAGTCCTACCAGGATCATTCCCA
This sequence comes from Actinomycetes bacterium, assembly GCA_021777475.1. Taxonomy (GTDB): domain Bacteria; phylum Actinomycetota; class Acidimicrobiia; order Acidimicrobiales; family Acidimicrobiaceae; genus SCQM01. The sequence continues at coordinate 3,543 of JAJYDM010000085.1, forward strand.
TTCCGGCCAACAGGACGCCGTTTGATTTGAGAAGGTTGTTGGCCAAGAATGTGAAGATCTGCCCCAAATTTGTCGACCCGGTGGCGCCATATACCAGCGCCACACCGTAGAGAAATATGGCCGAGGAGAACCCACCAAGCATGAAGTACTTGATCGACGACTCCCGACCCCTGTCGTTGTCAGACTCCATCGCCACCAGAACGTAGAGCGATATCGAGAGAATCTCGAGGCCCAGGAACAGAACGATGAGGTCTAGCGCCGACGCCATCAGCATCGCGCCGGAGGTGGAGAGCAGTACCAGGATGACAAACTCGGTGATACGCCCGCGGTCCAGATTCATAAGTTCCCGTCCAGCCAGCAACGTCAGAAGTGCGACAATTGAGAAGAGAACGTAGAAAAAGACCGCAAATTTATCCAACGCGACTGCGCCTGCCAGCACCGCCTTGTCAGCACCAGGACTGCCAGACTGGAACGCCAAGTATATTGAGTCGGCAAGACTCACCAGTGCCACCAAAGACCCCAGGGTGATCGACACAGCCTTAGAGATGTGCCTGGGCACCAATGAACTGACTAACAAGACCGCTATCGCACCAACGACCATTATCAACTCTGGCGCTATCGCCGAGTACTCGATCGGAGGAAACTTAAGTGGCGTAGTGGATGCTACCTGAGCAATTAGAAACGACATCGACCTAACCCTTTGACTGAGCGCTGTAGTTGGCAGAAGAAGGATAACTTGGCGCGTGTGCCACCTTAGCCACGAGTGCATTCACAGTTGGATTCACTCGGTCTAGCATCGGCTTCGGATACACGCCGAGGAAAATAATCAGTGCCACCAAAGGTATCACAAGGGCAAGTTCCGCCTTGGTAATTTCCTTGAAGCCATCCCTGGCTATAGCCTCTGACTGTTTTCCATGAAAGATTCGCTGATATGCCCACAGCATGTAGACAGCACTCAGGACGACGCCAGTCGCCCCAACGACGGCCCACCATCTGTGAGACAAGAACGCGCCAAGGAGGATGAGAAACTCTCCCACAAAGCCGCTTAGCCCCGGCAAACCGACCGACGCCATAACAACGATCATGGCGATACCAGCCATCAATGGAGCCGTCTTTTGGAGACCCCCCAAACCGTCGAAGCCCATTCGCGCACGCCGCTCGTATATGAACCCGATTATGAGTAGGAGAGCTGCGGTATAGATACCGTGATTGAACATCTGGACCACTGCGCCGCTGATTCCCTGAGGAGTGAGTGCAAAAAGACCAAGGACGATGAATCCAACGTGCGATAAGGAAGAAAACGCCACAAACCTTCGCATATGAGATGCAGAAGCAGCGACGATAGCGCCGTAGATGATTCCCGCCACACCTAGGGTCAGCAGAAGCGGAGCCAAAATGCTTGAGGCCCGCGGAAAAAGTTCTAAATCAAAGCGCAACATTCCGTAGATCCCTAGCTTTGCCATGACAGAGGCAATTATTACCACAGGTCCAAGCGGAGACTCACCATATGTGTCGGGAGACCACGTGTGAAGCGGAAAAAGCGGCGCTTTGATCGCGAAGGCTATGGTGAAGGCGACCAGCAGCCACTCCTGTGCGGTATTCGATAAGTGGGTGGAGTTGGCGAGGGTAACTAGGTCAAAGGTGGTAGTGCCGGTCTGGGCCTGGTGTATAAACACCAGCGCAAGAATTCCAACGAGCAGGAAGGCTGACCCAAAAAACGTGTAGACGAAAAACTTCACCGCAGCAAATCCGGCCCTAGCATATCCCCATCTGGCAATCAGGAAGTAGGAAGGGATCAATGTCAACTCGAACATCAGGAAGAACCCGAACAGATCGAGCGACAGGAAGCTACCAATCAACGATGCCTCAAGCAGTAACATCCAGGCACCGTAGGACCCTACGGACTTGGTCTCTTTCGAACCGAACAGAGCAATCGGAAACAGAATCGCGGTTAGCAAAACGAGAAACAGCGAGATGCCGTCAACACCCAACTTCCAGGAAATGCCAAATGCAGGGACCCAGGAAATGCTCGACACTCCTTGGAAGCCACCGGAATTTGTGTTGAACTGAATCAGCACGACGACCGCCAATACAAAGTCCAACAGGGCCACCACCTTGGCAACCGACATAGCGAGCTGCTTCGAGCCGATCAAGGCCACGATTATCGCGCCCACAACCGGGACAAAAATCAGGAGGTTCAATAGTGTACTCAAATTAATGCCTTCCCCAAGATAAACCCGTTCACGACCCCACGTATCATTTACGCACCTGCCCTCGTCACGAAGTAGCCAAGGATCAAAATCGCACCGATAGTGATGTAGAGGGCGTAGTTCCGGATATACCCACTCTGAACCTTGCGAACGTATCTAGCAACAAGGCCCACCAGCGCACCAACCGACATGGTCGCCCTGTCCACCACCTTCACCTCAATGACATCAGCAAACATCTGCGACAACCGGGTCGATGACCTTGCGATAGCACGGTCATAAAATCTGTCGATTCCCCAGGCGGCTGCAAGAAACGCTGGCTCCGCGGCAGGACGTGAAGAGCTCTTGATCCACAACGAACTGGCGAGCGCAATACCTACTATTGCGAACACGCCATCTGCCGCACCCAGGACAAATCTCAAAGAGCTCGAAATCGTAGACTGCGTTAGAGCGTGACCAAAAACAGGTGCAAGCCAATTCTCCAGAAATCTGAATTTGTCAGATATGGGAAGGTTCAACGCGCCTCCGAATACTGACAGAATCGCCAGAACATAGAGGGGAACCGTCATCACCTTTGGAGACTCATGGACTTTGACCGACGAATCAAAGCGCTGCTTCCCAAAGAACACCAGATAAACTTCGCGACCCATGTAATACGCTGTCAGAATTGCTGTAATGGCTCCTATCAGCCACAGCAGTGGCGACTGCTGATATGCTCCAGCGAGCACGTCCCCCTTTGACCAGAAGCCCGAGAACGGCGGCAGTCCGGCAATCGACAGCCACGCCAGGATAAACGTAACCGCAGTAGCTGGCATCAGCTTTCGCAGAGCACCCATCTTCTTGATATTCTGCTCGTCGTGCATGCCGTGAATTACCGATCCGGCCCCTAGGAATAGAAGAGCCTTGTAAAACGCGTGGGTGACCATGAGAAATATGGCCGCAACGTACTGGCCTGTTCCAATACCGAGGAACATGTAGCCCAACTGGGAAACAGTCGAATATGCAAGCACCTTCTTTATGTCAGTCTGCGACGTTGCCGCCATGGCCGCAATAAAGGCGGTGACGACACCGACAAATGCGATGATGGTTCCAACTCCCAAGCTCAGGTGGAGGATCGGGGAGATCCTGGCCATCAGGTAAACGCCTGCGGTAACCATCGTCGCCGCATGTATCAGGGCTGACACTGGAGTGGGGCCTTCCATGGCATCCACCAACCACACGAACAATGGCAACTGGGCCGATTTTCCAACTGCGCCAACAAAGAATAGGAGCGCGATCGCAGTCACCGTGCCGTGACTAAGCTGGCCAACCGAAGCGAACACCTTCCCGTACGAGAGCGATCCTAGGTAGGTGAAGAGAAGAAAAACAGCCGTCAGATATCCAAAATCGCCGATCCTATTCACGATGAACGCCTTCTTGCCCGCTGCGGCGGCGGTGGGCCTTTCAAACCAGAAAGAGATCAACCAGTACGAAGTGGCTCCAACTCCTTCCCAACCAAGAAAGGTGAAGACGAAGTTGTCGGAAAGAACAAGCACCAACATGGCGAACACGAAAAGGTTCAAATACATGAAAAAGGTACTAAACCGCTCGTCGTGACTCATATAGCCAATCGAGTAAATATGGATGAGCGAAGAAATTCCTGTGACGAACAGGATCATCGTCACTGAAAGCGGGTCCACGTATGCCCCTACATTCAGGTGAAGACTCCCGGAAGTTATCCAGCTGAACAGAGTGAAGTCAAACACCCGCTGGCCGGAAGGTTTGGCAAGAAGATCGAGCCAGGTCACAACTGCCAGCACAAACGAGGCAGCAACGAAAAGACTGGCCATTATTCCGGCATACGGACGTTTAAGCCTCTTGCCAAAAGCCATGTTTAACACCGACCCGGCAAGGGGTAATAACATCAATGTAAAAACTACCGTGCTATTCAATCTCAGCCCCTAAATATTGAGAGATCGTCTGCGGTAGCAGAACTCCTGCGTCTGAATATGGCCACAATGATCCCTAAGCCGACAACAACTTCTGCGGCTGCTACCACCAAGACGAAAAAGACCAGCGTCTGACCGCCAATGTCACCAAGCATCCGAGAAAACGTCACAAATGTCAAATTGACCGCGTTCAACATCAGCTCCATGCTCATGAACATGATCAGAACGTTTCTTCGCGTAAAAAATCCGAGTGCCCCAAGGGAAAACAGCAGGGCTGACAAGACCAGATACCAGCTTCCGGGTACCGTCATTTCATCTCGCTTTCGGTCTGGAGTTCCTCCGGCAGTTCTGCCGGACTCGACTTCACATCGGAGCGCCTGACAAGCACAACTGCTCCGACAACGGCGATGATCAGCAGAACTGAGGTAGCTTCAAATGGGAGAAGGTAGGTAGTGAATATTGACCGAGCCAACTGTTCAACATTGGACAACGGCGAACTCGTTGAGAGCACGGTACCTTTTGCACCCGAAGCCCAGTTCCCCTTTGACAAAGCC
>JAJYDM010000086.1 GCA_021777475.1 Actinomycetes bacterium
ACTTGGTTCTTGGAATCGTCAATGCCACTGAGATCGCCCGAACTTTCCGACACTGCCCAAGATTTCGAAAATGAATGGCCAATTGCCTAGTCACTGACTCCTGCAGGTGGAAACTTGGCCGACATTTTCGCACTTCGATCTGATTACGCCCCTTTTCACAAAACACGCCTATTTGGATTGACATGCCTGGATGTGTTCAGCAGTACTCGAAAATGAACTTCGGCTTTTACTTTTGATCTTATTGGGCAGAGATCGAGACCATGGCGCCCACCAGTTCAGAGCCTATTTATAGAAGCAAGGTGCTGCAAATATAGTTGACATGACAAAAATATGACATGATCACCGTTTCCAGGTCACAAGAAAGAGCTTAAGCCAGAAGTCCAGATGCTCGGGTGACAGGGGATGAGGATCAAGCACCTGGGAAATATGGCATGTCCTTAGGTGGTCCCATGGCAGGCTCAAGGCAATATTGCCATGTTGGTGAATAGAGTGACTTATCTCCTAGATTCCCGTGTGGACTGTCTCTCTTGTGAGTGTTACCTGCTTTCCCCATTTCAGGAGGAAAACAGATATGACAGCGCCGAATACGAATATCAACGCCGACCACCTGAAGGCGGTGATGTAACTGTGCACTCCAGCTTGGGCCAGCAAAAGTGGGGTGGGTATCTTGTGCATGAGGAACTTGGTTGCCGTGGTGGCAGCCAAGGTATTCAGTAGGGCCGTGCCGATCGATCCACCTATCTGCTGGGCAGTGTTCACCGTAGCGGAGGCGACTCCCGCATCTTCAGGCGAGATGCCGTCCGTTGCCGTATTGATCGAAGTTGCGAAAACCGCGCCCATTCCTATCCCAAGGAGAGCAGTCGCCGGGAGTATCACCGACAAAAAGCTCGAATGCACAGATATGCGGGTCAACATGATGAGTCCGGCCGCTCCAATTAACATTCCGGCAACAACCAGTGGTTTTGGCCCGATCCTGGGCATCAGTGCCGCTGTCGCCACAGCGGCAGTCACAACCAGCACGGCGACCATCGGCAAAAAAGCCACGCCAGTCTTTAGCGGCGAGTATCCCAAAATCGACTGCATGTAGTAGGTGAGGAATAAGAAAACACCGAACATGCCTACAGCGACCATGAAAACAGACAAATACGATCCGCCGCGAGTTCGATCTAACACCACCCTCATTGGAAGCAGCGGATGGGCTACGCGATTCTCGACCATAACGAAGGCGACGAGCAGGATCAAACCGATCACCAGAAATGCGATGGTGATTCCGTTCGACCAGCCCGAGGTCTCAGCGTGAGAGAATCCGTAAACGAGTGAGAACATGGAGATCGATGCCGTCAAAACTCCTGGAATGTCGAGCCTCCTCTTCTCGATCTGTCCGTCATGACGAAGGAACATCACCGCTCCGACAGTTGTGACCACCGCAAAGACGACGTTGACGTACAGGCTCCAGCGCCATGACACGAACTGGGTGAGGATTCCACCTAGAAGAAGCCCTAAAGCTGCCCCGCCGCCAGCAATTGCTCCGAATACCCCAAACGCCTTTCCGCGTTCAGCGGGATCGGTAAATGTTGTGGTCAGAAGCGATAGGGCCGTTGGTGCCAGGAGTGCACCAAAAATGCCTTGGACGACACGTGCAGTAACAAGCATTCCAAAGCCGTTCGCGGCACCACCGATCGCCGAGGCGGCTGCAAATCCGATCAGGCCGACCAAAAAGATGCGTTTTCGACCGAAGAAGTCTGCAATCCGACCGCCAAGAAGCAGAAGGCTTCCAAAAGACAGTGCATAACCCGTAACGATCCACTGGCGGTCAGCGACTGAGAATTCGAGCGCCTTTTGGGCAGATGGTAGGGCAATGTTGACTATCGTGGCATCGAGCACGACCATCAACTGAGCCAATGCGACTACTGCGAGTATCCACCATCTCCTGTTGTAAATGTGGTGGGCGAGCCTATCTGCATGGGTCGCATCCGGATTAAGGCCGAAATCAGCGACACCAGGGGTGTCCGACGATGACTTCAAGTTGACTCCTGAATATATAGTGACAGCATCTCCACTTTGCAAGATATAGCATAGACATATGTGGAGTTCACTCCTCCGATTAGCACTAGGTTGTGAGCTGTGAGAGATAATCTTGAGCGTTCATTCGATACTGCTGATGTTCAGGTCGAGCGAACCTTGCGCAGAGATGCCAAGGAAAACAGAGAGCGAATCCTCCATGCGGCCAAGGCCCTGTTCGCCGAACGCGGACTTGGGGTGACTCTCGACGACATCGGACATCACGCGGGTCTTGGGGTCGCCACCGTGTACCGGCGGTTCCCAAACAAGGTTGCACTTGTCGAGGCCCTGTTTGAACAGCGGGTGATCGAACTTATCGATATTGCAAGGGCTGCCCTGGAGTTTACGGACGCGTGGGAGGGTTTCTTGTTCCTAATGAATGGTATCTTGACCCTTGAAGCTGAGGACCGGGGACTTCGGGAAGTGATTCTTGGAAGTGAGTACATCCAGGGTCGACTGAGTGACCTCAAAGCTGAAGTTGCTCCGCTCATCGAGGAGCTGATTTCAAAGGCGCAGGAGCAGGGGGACTTGCGCCAGGACTTCAGTGCTAACGATGTGCCGGTACTTACCGCGATGGCGGGAGCTGCCCAGGAGTATTGCGGTATCATCGCACCAGGCATCTGGAAGCGTTATGTAGCGATCGTGATCGACGGACTTAAGGCGGAACGTTCCTCCTGCACCACTTTGCCCCAAGAGGCGCTCGACAAGGACCAGCTGTGCCAAGCCATGCTTAGCTGGAGGACTTACCGACTTTCAGGAGGGCACCACTAGCGCCTTTCCACAGTCCGAATGTGCCAGCCGCAATTCCAGAAGGGCCCACGCATATGTCGGCTTGCCTTAGGCACCCGTTCGTTTCGGGTCGCCCTGGGTGTCTCCTGGTCGCATCTACGCCCCTAATGCAGCTTGTACGGCGGAGAGAGGAATCGCGTGATGTAGGATTTGACCATGCAGCGCCCATGGGACGCAAAGAGAGCGATTCTTCATGCCGATTTGGACTGTTTCTTTGCTTCGGTGGAGATCCTCGATAATCCCCGCCTCAAAGGTTTGCCAGTAATCGTTGGTGGCACAGGACCTCGCGGAGTGGTGGCGGCAGCAAGCTATGAAGCGCGGGTATGGGGAGTCCGGTCCGCCATGGCCATGGCTAAGGCCAGGAACTTGTGTCCGCAGGGTGTCTTCCTGGATGGCACCTATTCACACTATTACGACGTGTCTCAGCAGTTTCATACCGTGTTGCGTAGCTTCACTGATGAGATAGAAATTATCGGCTTGGACGAAGCCTTCATGGATGTAAGCGGGTGTCAGCGCCTTTTCGGGCCTCCTCAGGTCATCGCGTCGGAAATACGTCGTTTGGTGAAAGAGGAGCTTGGGCTTTCGGTGTGCGTCGGAGTAGGTACCACGAAGCAGATAGCAAAGCTGGCCTCTCGCCGGGCAAAACCCACCATTAGCGGGGGTGCAGTTAAGGCTCCAAAAGGCGTTGTTGTGGTTTGGCCAGGTGAAGAGGGGGAGTTTCTCGACCCTATTTCGGTGAAGGAGTTGTGGGGAGTAGGACCCAAGACCTATCAGCGTTTACAGTCAATAGGGGTGGAAAGGATAGGTGACCTGCGAGGAGTGCCTAATCCCACTCTTGCGAAAATCCTTGGAAAGGCCAGTTCCCACCTCCGCTTGCTTGCAGGAGGGAATGATTCAGACTTGGTTGTGTCAGAATCGAGAAGGAAGTCAGTCGGACATGAGCAGACATATCCGGCCGACCTCAGCCATCTCAGCCAAATTGATCGCGAGCTGGTCCGTCTTGCAGGCAGTGTGGCAAATCGGATGAGAAAGAACAAGGTGCTTGGCAGAACGATAACGCTCAAGATTCGTTTTGGTGACTTCCGTACAATTACGCGATCGGTGACGCTGACATCCGCTACTGATTCTGAAGGAGAGATACTCGTTCACTTGAGGAAGCTGTTTCCAGAGGGTGCGGCTGATGGCGGAATCCGGTTGTTGGGTGTGGCACTATCCAACCTCAAAGACGGAGCCGCTACGCAATTGACGTTTGATGATGATTATCGACGTGAACGGGACGAGCTTTCCCGAAGCGTAGCGAAGATCAAGGAGCGTTTCGGTGTGGATGCAATTGCACCAGCCTCGCTCATATGTGGTGGCGAGGCAGGGGTGAAAAGAAACCTCAACTGAGTCGTTGAGAAGCCCCCCGGGGGTATTCGGTGGCTAAGAGCTAGGTCTAGGAGGCATTTCAGGCGTTTCTGACAGGGCGGTTGGTGACGACCATGCCTCATTGGGAATCGTCATAGAGATAGTCGGCGGACAGCGCCTTTCCGGCTGAAGTTGCGCGAGGTCCGCAGAGGGTGGAATTGGTGAAAGCGTATTCAAAAAAGCTGTCTCGGTTGGGGGTATGGTTGGCTACGGGACAAGGATTCCGCGTCCGTGGAGTCGTCCAGCATCAAGATCTCCTATGGCATCGTTCGCAGCTTCGAGTGGATAAACCTGTGTGCGCAGCTCAACGCGACCCTGAGCAGTCAATGTCATGAGTTCGGCGAGGTCATTATAAGTTCCCACCAGGTTGCCAACGAAGTTGATCTCGCTTGAGATGATGTCAATGGCGGGAATCTGGAGCACTCCGCCATATCCGATAACGTAGTAACTCCCCGCACGGCGTAGCATTGCGATACCGTTCCCGAGGGCGGTTCCTTCTCCGACGAAGTCAATAACTGCCTCGCAACCGTTGCCGTTGGTCACTTCTCTCACGCGGGCAATTTCTGTGCCATCGGCGAGAACCACCAGGTCTGCACCGCAGCTCCGTGCAAGTTCAAGGGCCTCCTCGGATGGGTCGACAACTACAACTGTCGCAGAGGTGAGCGCCTTGAGCGATTGGATACCAATGTGGCCTAGCCCTCCAGCGCCGAGTACGACTGCGTAGGTGCCTGGATGAAGGAGCTCAGCCGCCTTCTTGACTGCATGATAAGCCGTTAGGCCGGCATCCGCCAGCGCAGCGACGTCTTCGGGTCGCACCTTGGGATCGAGCTTGACAACCGAACGTGCACCTGTCTTGAGGAACTCTGCAAAACCACCGTCAGTGTCGATTCCCGGGAATGCGCTACTCGAGCAGTGCATGTCATCTCCGGCCCGGCAGGATCGGCAAAAGCCGCATGTGATCAGAGGGTGGACGATCACCGTATCCCCCACCGTCACATGTTCGACGGCAGGCCCCACCTCATGCACCAACCCGGCATTCTCGTGCCCAAGCGTATAAGGGAGGCCGACATGGCTCTTCTCCTTCCACTGGCCCTCGATGATGTGCAGATCGGTCCGGCAAAGACCCGCACCGCCGATACGGACGATCACGTCGTGCGGTCCCGTTATCTGTGGATCGGGTACCTGTTCAATCACCGGTCGCTGCCCATACGAATGCAACCTCACGGCTTTCATCGGCCGCTCAATCCTTGGGAATCAGGCTGTAACGAACCGTCTGAACCCGGATCAATCCGTCGCGGAAGACGAACGTGTCAATGCCGTCCTCCACCCGGTTGGTGCGCGCATCCGCCTTCCATTCAAGAAGCAGCACGTCGTCGGCGTAGATTTGCGTGGGAAGTTCCCAACTTGCGTCGGGAAGGTCGGCCAGGAGTTGAACGAAGCCCGCCCGAACCCCTTCTTTGCCGCGCTTAACACCAGAAGGGGTAATGAACATAGCATCGTCGCTATAGTCGGAAACGATTCCCTCTAGGTCTGCTGCGCCGAGAGCCTGACCGTGGTGTGCGAACACTTCCTGAGGTGTGCGAGGCATCACTGGACCTCCTTCCGCCAGGTCCTTCGTCGGTAACGAGGACCATCGCCTTGCAAAGTCTACTACGGTAATGCCAAAGGTGCACGAGAGATATTTGGTGGCCACTTATAGGATATGGATGTCAAATGAACGCCTATGTTCTCTTTTCAAGTACCCGCTCGTTTTAAGTATCTTCGTCCAAACGGGCCTCGTTGTGCCTTCCCCGGGAATATGAAGCTCCGCGCTGCAGGCCTTTCACAAGTACTTTATAAGTAGATCTGTTCATGGCAACTCTGATCGTTTAATCCAACAGCTGCCTTTCATGCAGCCGAAGCTGATCGAAAGGTCAGTGCACCGCGAAGAACGTGGTAACCACCATTTTCGTCAACGTGCGTTTGTGAGCCACGATTCTGACGTCGGGCATTGCCTGGCGATGCGGTTTTCTGGGCAGAGGTTTCCAAATATGGCGCACATCTTGTACCTATGCCAGGGGTTGGCTTCATCACATCTCGCCTCGTCGGCATAAGCACAAAGGACTGAGTGGGACGGCGCACCTCGTATCTGAGCTGGAATTGTTGTCCAATTATAGCGCTGCCTCCGCTTGGAGGAAAGGTGCCGGGTTTGTCTGGGTGCGGAGTGGTATTTGTCGACCTAGCGCGATTTTCTCTTCAAGTTGCAGAGACGGGCGATGTCATATACCTCGGCCAGAGCTTCAGCCACTTTATTGGAAAAGTTTCCGCTTTGGTTTGCCACTTTTCTCAGTTTGAAGGCCGTCCTCGCACAGGCTGAGCGGTGATTGTGGGATATTCAATTTCCAGTTGAAGCCAACTCGTTCTTATCGATGCGCCTTTGACAAAGGACTCATTGTTGAAAATCGGGTATTGCCCGGCTCAATCGGACCTTAGCGGGTAGTGGCTGAGCGCGCCGACATCGTTATGAAATCTCGTGCCCACCACGTTTGGAAAAAAGTTGCCGGTCCTTGTACGGTCGCGGCTAGCAGTTTGCTGCCATTGTCTGACGCTGCGAGGCCAGTTGGCGCTGGCGGATTGTAGGTGACAAGGACAGTCCAGTAAGGATTGATATCAAGCTGCATCCCCTGCACCACCCCGGCACGTACGAGGAGTTGAGCCAACTGCAGCGGGTCGAGAGCGGGTCCGGCCACGTAAACCAGTGCTCCATTTGCGGTGACGCCGACTCCTGATCGCCACTGATGCTCGATACCCGGTCCAACGCAGGAGGACGCACCGCAGGTCGCTCCCCATGATTGCCAGTTTGTGCTCGCCGCTTGTAAAGTGGGCCGGCCACCAGAGACAAGGGGTACAAGGTTCTGGCGGACACTCACAACGTTCGGAGTCATATGGAGGTCGCTGCCCCATGCGCCGACGTTGATGCTCCCATCAGAGTAAATGACAAGTGATGCGGCGCCGGCAACAAGCGGGTAAATCACTCGACCTTCGGTGTAGTAGCCACCACCCGCCACATTCATCATGAAGCCACCGTTGAACGCCGCCACCAGTGATGCCGCTTGAGCAGGTTGTATCGGCGCCGTGTATTTATAAGGCCCGCCGCCCGGACTTTTGGAGCCGGAGTAAAGCCGGGCGGAAAGAAGACCGGTGTCCATCCAAGCAATTCCTGCTGGCTGAGTGCTACCGGGAGGGACAAGTTTGGTCTCATAAATTGCGGGCACCCCGTCGACGAGGCGGCCTGCCGGACTCCAGGTCCCCTCGCCGGCGATTGTTGGATTGTTGAACGGCACCAGGGCCGTAGGGGTGGCGAGTGGCGCGGCAACTGTTCCTGACGCAAGCGTATTGGGAGTTGTGGTGGTCGTTGAGGTTGAAGTGGTTGGGTCCGAACTGGTCGTGGCCGACCGCGTTGCTGCGTTGGCGGGTGCACCCAAGGCACCGGTGGTAAGGGCATTGGAGGAGGTGCCGCCGCAGGCGGCAAAGATAAGGCTGGAGGCGGCAAAAAATACCAGGGCCAACCAACTTTCTGACGTTCGCATTTTGGCCCCTTTCCACTTTCTAGAGCGAAGCGACGATAGAAACTCGCCGTCAGTTAAGGTCCGACCCATACTGGAGATCGATGGTAGTTGGTCGTAGGACTAGAAGAGTTTGCGTGTTCTAATCTTCTCCTTAGCTCAGCCGGGAGGTTTGCGCTCCCGCACTTTCGGTGGCTGGCTAGGTTGCGCCTGTCGATTCGGAGATTGCTGCGGTCGAACTAGATTCTTGATCAGTTGTCAGATCGTTGTCGAAGCATAGTATTTGAGATTGAGGAGCGCATGGTAACGGTGAAGTTCTTTGCAGGTGCCCGCGAGGCAGCAGGGGCGTCGAGCATTGTGGTTGAGGCCAACTCGGTTCAAGAAGCACTCAATGCC
>JAJYDM010000013.1 GCA_021777475.1 Actinomycetes bacterium
CCATGGTAAGGCTGGGGTCGTCGGTTCGATTCCGACAGGGGGCTCGATGGCGGCGTAGCTCAGATGGTTAGAGCGCACGGCTCATAATCGTGAGGTCGTCGGTTCGATCCCGACCGCCGCTACCAACCAGTTGAACGGTTTACGTGACGAACCCCGCCCCGAGGGCGCTGAAGAGCCACATTGCACGCCCTTTGCTACTGCAGTCCGATTATGCGTCATACCCTGGGAGAAGAAGTGGCATGAGCCGCCGCTTTCGGGGGATCCCCTTCTCTGAGGGAGGAGGTCAACATTTAGCATTTCAAGTGGAGGAGATCTTAATGAAACTAACTAGGATGTTGATCTGTCTCCAGGGACAGCTTGAGGCCCAAGGCTCCGAAGGATCTAACAATGGCGAAGAATGAAAAGCGCATAAAGGTGACTCTTGCTTGCGAACAGTGCAAGCGGAGAAACTACATCACAACCAAGAATCGTCAGAACGACCGTGAAAGAATCGAAATGCAGAAATACTGCAAATGGGATCGATCTCACACGTTGCATAAAGAAACGCGCTAGATTAGCGGTTTATAATCGTTCATTAGCGGTCTGCATCTGACCGTGGAAGGTATTGCAGACAATTATGGGTTGGGATTTTTCAAAGCTGGTGGAGCGCGCAAAGGCAGGTGATGTATCCGCCTTTGACGAGCTTGTGCGAAGAACTTATAAGTCAACGTATCGCTTGGCCTTGAAGCTCACCGGTAATGTGGACGATGCCTTTGACGTTCTGCAGGAAACTTATTTCAGAGCGTTCGAGTCATTGAAGAAGTTCAGGGCCGACTCATCCTTTCCTACATGGCTCTATCGGATCACCGCGAATTGCGCAAGCACCCTCTTGTCCTCCGGAAAGTCCAGAAGTCATGAATTGCTTGAGAGAGCCTCACATGTGGCCGATACCTCCCGGGAAGCCGACATTGAAGAGATGGCCAGCCAGTCGATTGAACGGGACTGGGTGAAGGCGGCGCTAATGAGCCTTCCAAAGCGGCTGCAGGCCGTTGTTTTGTTGAGAGATGTATATGGCTTCGCGCACAAAGAGATTGCTGACCGCCTGGGAATATCTGAGGCAGCGGCAAAGGTGAGACTTCACCGTGGCCGCGTGAAGCTTAAAGAAGAACTCGGGAAGATCGGCAAGGGGCGCGTATCCACTGCAGAATCAGAGGTGGAGCTACCCAGGGCCGTTTAGAAATTGCAGTTCTCGACCTGAGGCCTATAGTGTTGAACCTAAGGAGGGCTTCTACCTACTATGCTCGTAGTTCGCTTTAGGGTAGTAGCTCAATTGGTAGAGCACCGGTCTCCAAAACCGGGGGTTGGGGGTTCGAGTCCCTCCTGCCCTGCTCAGTTGTATATCTGCGAGGGAATTTCGTGAATCGTCAGACCAAGAGAATGATGGAACGCCGACAAGGCGGAGCTGACACTGGGGCAGCCACGGCTGCAGCACGTCATCAGGTGGCTGCAAGAAATGCTGGTGCAGAGAAGAGATCGACTATCAAGGGTTATTTCAGCGAAGTTCGGTCAGAACTTCGCAAAGTAATCTGGCCAAAGAGAAGTCAGGTGGTAAATTACGCGACTGTAGTTTTCTTTACCCTGGTACTCTTGGTAGTCGTTATTTTTGTGTTGAATTTCGCCTTTTCCAAGGCCGTACTGTTCCTTTACAAATAGATGCCTGATTACGAAGCCGAAGACCTAGAAAACATGAATATTGAGAGTGATGTCGAGTCCGGCGCCGATGCGGCGGACCCTGTCGACGACGTAGAGGAGCTTCTCGAAACACATGAGCCTTCGGGAGTTCAGAGTCCATACGATCGTCCTGGGGCCTGGTACGTTGTTCACTCATATGCAGGGTATGAGAACAAGGTAAAGTCAAATCTCGAAAGCAGGATCTCATCAATGAACATTGAGGATGAGATTTTCGAGGTGGTTATACCCGTAGAAGACGTGGTCGAGGTAAAGAACGGGCGCAAGGTAACCGTCTCCAAGAAGGTTTTCCCCGGATACCTCCTAGTCAGGTGCTACCTTACCGATGAGTCCTGGTCGGTAATCCGCAATACTCCAGGAGTCACCGGCTTTGTAGGTCTGGGAACCAAGCCGACGCCACTCTCTCGTAAAGAGGTGGAGAGCATTCTGGCGGTTCCTGAAGAGAGTGGTAAAGAGGTCAAGAAGGCCAAGCCGCTGTTGGAGTTCGAGGTTGGGGAGACCGTACGGGTCAAAGAAGGCCCATTTGCAGATTTCTCGGGCCAAATTGCCGAGATAAACGAGGACCACCTCAAGCTAAAGGTATTGGTCAATATATTTGGGCGGGAGACGCCTGTGGAGCTGGAGTTCTCCCAGGTTTCCAAGCTTTAATTATCGAGATAGTACGGAAGCGAGTCGATCGAAATGGCAAAGCGCCGCGTAACAGCAATCGTAAAAATTCAACTGCCGGCCGGAGCCGCAACACCTGCCCCTCCGGTTGGAACAGCACTAGGACCTCACGGAATCCAGACAATGGAGTTCGTCAAGCAGTACAATGCTGCAACTGAGGCACAGCGTGGAACCGTAATACCTGTCGAAGTGACAATCTTCGACGATCGTTCGTTCACCTTTGTTTTAAAGACCCCACCGTCGCCAGTCCTGCTACGTCAGGCCGCTGGAATTGAGAAGGGTTCATCTACAAATATGAAGGTGACTGCAGGTACTGTCACCGATGATCAGTTAGCTGAAATCGCACGCACCAAAATGCCGGATCTCAATGCCAATGACCTAGAGGCCGCAAAGCGCCAGATTGCTGGGACAGCGCGGTCGATGGGCATCAAGGTAGAGGGCTAACCCGGCCTTTTTAGACTTTGGGAGATTTACAGTGGTAAAAGGAAAGAGATACACTTCGGCAGCAGCGGAGTTCAATCGTGAGAAGCTTTATACGGTTGCCGAGGCTGTCGAGATCGTAAAGAAGTCTGCCAGGGCGAAGTTTGACGAGACCGTCGAGTTCGCTGCTCGTCTCGGCGTAGACCCTCGTAAAGCGGACCAGATTCTCCGCGGAACGGTCTCATTGCCCGCGGGAAGTGGCCGAACAGTCCGAGTTGCGGTATTCGCAGCTGGTGAAGCCGCGCAGGCAGCCCGTGATGCCGGTGCTGACATTGTGGGCGCTGACGACCTTGTCAATCGATGCTTGAACGAGAGTTTCACCGAGTTTGACGTTGCTATTGCCACGCCGGACCTAATGGGTCAGGTTGGCCGTCTGGGTCGCGTTTTGGGGCCACGTGGTCTTATGCCGAACCCAAAGACCGGAACGGTCACCATGGAAGTGGGTAAGGCGGTGACCGAGTTCAAAGGTGGAAGGATCGAGTACCGCACCGATAAGGTTGGAAATATCCACGTGCCCATGGGTAAGGTTTCATTTGACTCCAAGGGGCTTTTAGAGAACTTTCGCTCGGTCATTGAGGAGTTGAACAGAGCGAAGCCAGCTTCCGCAAAGGGAAGATACTTCAGATCGGTGACTTTGTCTTCGACCATGGGTCCTGGTGTCAAGATCGATACGAATCAGCTGCGCCTGACAGACGAGATGATCAGTCAGATTTCTGCCGCCTAGGCACCTGTGAACGCAGGTGCATGAGATTGTAGGAGTGCCGCTACAATTCATGGTTTGTGTTTCACTTTGGTGAAACCGAAAAATTTATAGCAGTCGCCTAAGAGATCAGGTGCTTCAGCATTTAGTTGCTGCGGCATAAAGGGATTCCCGCCTGAGGAGGTGGCATCTTGGACCTCTGGTCTCTTTGACTGCTGAGTTTGATGTCAGGAGAGAGATGGAAAGAAGTCCAAGGCCCAAAAAGGTTGCGACAGTTGATGAATTGAAGGAGCGTTTCGACTCCTCTTCAGCAATACTGCTAACCGAATATAGAGGTCTTAAAGTCTCGCAGCTTGAGACACTTCGTCGGCGCCTTAGAGCCAGTGGCGGAGAATACAAGATCTTCAAGAACACCTTCGTCCGTTTCGTTGCCAATGATAAAGGTTTGACCGATTTGGTCCCCCTGTTGGAAGGACCCACCGGAATCGCTTTCGTCGATACTGACGCAGCTGAAGTTGCCAAAGCCATCAGAGAGTTCAGCCGTGAGAATCCGGCCCTGATTATCAAAGGTGGCGTCCTGGGCGAAACTGTCATCGGAGTGGATGAGGTCACTGCCCTGGCTGAACTTCCGTCGAGAGACGTTCTTCTTGCCAGAATCGCTGGTGGTCTTGCTGCGCCAATGCAGAAGTTTGCCGGATTGCTAAAGGCCGTGCCACAGAGCTTTGCGTATGCCTTGGCCGCTCTAATCGAAAAGGGCGGAACTGCCGGTGTTCCAGTGGCAACGCCGACGGAAAAGCCAGTTCCTGAGGTAACAGCGGAAGAGTCCGGTTCTGGAGAGGTTTCCCCTCCTGAGGTTGGCGAGCCTCAGGCAGAAGGCTAGTTCGCCAACCGAGAAGTGAGATTGATGCCAGCGGTTGCTGGAAAAGTGTAAATACTGAGCTTAAAAATATAAGGAGCAACAAAAATGGCTACAAAATCCGAGATCCTCGATGCTATTGCGTCGATGACAGTGCTTGAGCTTTCTGAACTTCTAAAGGAGTTCGAAGAGAAGTTCGGTGTAACCGCCGCCGCACCCGCCGCCGCTGTTGCAGCTGCCCCAGCCGCTTCAGCCGAAGCAGCCGTAGTTGAGCAGGACGAGTTTGATGTCGTGCTCACCGCCGCAGGTGACAAGAAGATTCAAGTTATCAAGGAAGTGCGCACTCTCACTAACCTCGGACTCAAGGAAGCCAAGGACCTCGTCGATGGTGCTCCTAAGACCGTTCTTGAGAAAGTTTCCAAGGAAGATGCTGAGAAGGCAAAGGCTCAACTTGAGACCGCAGGCGCTACAGTAGAACTCAAGTAGTTCGTCTACACTAGTTTCGACAGAGGTGCTCGATGAGCGCCTCTGTATTGGTGTTTAATAATTAAGGAATAGCAGCACTTATTTGGCTGTAGGGTGTTAGCAAAGGCATTATGCTCGTTAAAGCTGTCCCTAAACCGTTAATTGTTCCATTATGGAGTGGTGTTTACGCGCCAAATTTCCAGTGCGATTTCCAGCTTTAAATCGGTGTACATAAGCGAGGAGTAAGCCGTTGAGCTCTCGTTCCCAGTCTCCGGAACGTTTTTCATTCGCCAATTTGGAAGAGGCATTGCCGCTACCAGACCTTATAGCGATTCAGAGGGATTCATTTGACTGGTTCTTGAAAAAAGGACTAGCGGAAACCTTCCAAGATATTTCCCCAATCGAGGATTTTACCGGCCAACTTAGGCTTGAGCTAGATTTTGACCCAGATGATCCGGATTTAAGACCTGAACCTAAGTATTCCATAGAGGAGTGCAAGGAGAAGGATATTACCTATTCCGCTCCGATCTTTGTTCGTGCGCGTTTCATGAATGCTGGAACTGGTGAGATCAAGGAGCAGACCGTCTTTATGGGCGACTTCCCAATGATGACGGACAAAGGCACTTTCATCATTAATGGAACCGAAAGAGTCGTTGTTTCTCAGCTTGTGCGTTCCCCGGGAGTGATCTTTCAACCTGGAAGAGATCCGAAGATCATCGTCAACGGAACTATTCACCCCTATAGGGGAGAGTGGATTGAGTTTGACGTGGAGGCTAAGCCGGGCCGCGACATCACAGCAGGTACCCGTGTGGCGCGCAAGAGGCGTGTAAGCCTGTTCACTTTGCTCCGAGCGCTTGGGTACGAGGACCCGGAGGTGTTGCAGCGGTTTGTTAGGCACTTCGACTTTTTGGAAGGCCAGTGGGAGAAGGACAAGGATCTGGTTGCCACCAGAGAAGAGGCACTAGTCGAGATCTACAAGAGAGCTCGTCCGGGTGAGCCTCCAACTGTGGAGTCGGCCCGCGGCTACTTCGAGAATGCTTTCTTTTCTTCAAAACGCTATGACCTCACCCGAGTTGGACGTTACAAGCTGGATCGCAAGCTTGGACCGGAAATCGATAAGATGAGCGAGATCATGGGGCTGGATCTTGGTCATCCAGCTGCGGATTCGGGAGTTCTTACACCTTCGGAGATGTTGGCAACTGCGACTTACATGCTTCACTTGGCCAATGGCGAGAGCGGCTATCGTCTTGACGACCAGGACCATTTTGCCAACAGGCGTATCCGAAGCGTGGGTGAACTGATTCAAAATCAGTTGCGACTCGGGCTTTCCCGTCTTGAGCGACTTGTGCGTGAACGCATGACAACCCAGGATGTGGAGGCCATAACCCCACAGACCCTGATCAACATCCGTCCGGTTGTCGCTGCGATCAAGGAGTTCTTTGGGACCAGCCAGCTGAGTCAGTTTATGGACCAGAACAACCCCCTTTCGGGCCTGGCCCACAAGCGCCGCCTCTCAGCACTTGGACCCGGCGGTCTGTCACGTGAGCGTGCCGGTTTCGAGGTTCGTGATGTTCACACCTCCCACTATGGAAGAATGTGTCCGATTGAGACGCCGGAAGGCCCAAACATCGGTTTGATCGGAGCACTCGCCAGCTATGCACGGGTGAACGATTTCGGTTTCATCGAGACTCCGTACCGCAAGGTCATTGACGGACGTGTGACCAATGAAATTGCTTACTTCGCAGCGGATGAGGAGGAGGAGTACGTCATTGCGCAGGCAAACGCGCCTCTCGGCGCAGATGGCGCTTTCCTCGAAGATAAGGTGCTTGTGCGACGTGGTCCACAAGGTGCCGGAGTACGCGTTGGCGCTACCGCGACTTCATATGGATCGACTTCTGAGATCGACTTCGTTCCGCCTTCTGAGATCGACCTGATGGACGTTTCTCCAAAGCAGATCGTTTCAGTCTCCACCTCTTTGATCCCCTTCATCGAGCACGATGACGCCAACCGTGCGCTCATGGGTGCGAATATGCAGAAGCAGGCAGTGCCACTTGTCGCTCCCGAAGCACCATACATTGGGACCGGCGTGGAAGCCAGGGCCGCCCGTGATGCCGGTGACGTCATTCTGGCCGAGGGATCAGGTCTTGTCACCAACGTGTCAGGCGAGTCGATCGAGGTTGAATACAGCCCTGGTCAGGTGGATCGGCTTGGCCGGTCGCTTGGCCGTAAAGTTTATCGGCTCTCGAAGTTCAAAAGATCGAACCAGAACACGTGCATGAATCAGAAAGTCGTGGTGGATCCGGGCCAAGAGGTCAATCTGGGAGACCTGCTTGCGGATGGTCCAGCTACCAGCCGCGGTGAATTGGCACTCGGTAAGAACCTGCTTGTGGCGTTTATGCCGTGGGAAGGTTACAACTATGAGGACGCGATCATTCTTTCAGAGCGTCTCGTCCGCGACGATGTTCTGACCTCAATTCATATCGAAGAGCATGAGATCGATGCACGTGACACAAAGCTAGGTGCAGAGGAGATCACACGTGACATTCCGAACCTTTCTGAGGAGATCCTCGCGGATCTCGATGAGAGGGGAATCATCCGAATCGGTGCCGAGGTTGACGCTGGTGACATCCTGGTCGGTAAGGTCACTCCAAAAGGTGAGACCGAGCTGACTCCGGAAGAAAGACTGCTGCGCGCGATCTTCGGTGAGAAGTCTAGGGAAGTAAGGGATACATCGCTGAAGGTACCTCACGGAGAATCCGGGAAGGTCATCGATGTCAAGGTGTTCACTAGGGAGGATTCGTCCGAACTGGCTCCAGGTGTCAATCAACTCGTCCGTGTCTATATTGGCCAGAAGAGGAAGATAACCGAAGGCGACAAGCTCGCTGGGCGCCACGGGAACAAGGGTGTTATTTCCAAGATTCTTCCAGTGGAGGACATGCCGTATTTGGAGGACGGTACGCCAGTTGACATCATTCTGAACCCACTTGGCGTACCTTCAAGAATGAATGTTGGGCAGGTGCTCGAGTCGCACCTCGGTTACGCGGCACGGTGGGGATGGGAGGGCAACAGCCTTGCCAAACCTCCGCTAAGGGGTACCGAGAAGAAGACGAGGCCCAAGACAGAGCCATCCACGTGGATCTCGACTCCGGTGTTCGATGGTGCCCACTGGGACGAGGAGGACAAGGCCGGCAAGCATCCAACTATACAGAAGATATTTTCCACCTTGAATCCAGAGTCAATCGATGGTAAGAGATTGATCGGGAGAGATGGAAAGGTCACGCTTTACAATGGACGCACCGGTCTGGCCTATGACAATCAAATCTCAGTTGGATTTGTTTACATTCTGAAATTGGCCCACTTGGTTGACGACAAGATTCACGCACGTTCAACCGGCCCATACTCCATGATTACGCAACAGCCTCTCGGTGGAAAGGCGCAGTTTGGTGGTCAGAGATTTGGAGAGATGGAAGTCTGGGCGTTGGAGGCTTATGGTGCCGCTTACGCACTTCAGGAACTCCTGACAATCAAATCGGACGACGTGCTCGGGCGCGTAAAGGTGTACGAGGCGATCGTCAAGGGCGAGAATATACCGGAACCAGGAATACCAGAGAGTTTCAAGGTCCTTATCAAGGAGATGCAGTCCCTATGCCTGAATGTGGAGGTACTTTCCGACTCGGGCGAAGAGATCCAGATCAAAGAGCTGGATGAGGACATCTTTAGGACTGCCGAAGAGCTGGGAATCGATATCTCCAGACCTGAACGCGGATCAGAGGAAGAGGATCTAAGGCGCGTCAGAGGAGAGGGGAGTCTTTAGTGCTAGATGTAAATAACTTCGACCAACTTCGGATCGGACTTGCTACGGCGGAATCGATCCGCTACTGGTCACATGGTGAAGTTAAAAAGCCAGAGACCATCAACTACAGAACCCTGAGGCCTGAGAAGGACGGACTCTTCTGTGAGAAGATCTTTGGACCCACCCGTGACTGGGAGTGTTACTGCGGCAAGTACAAAAGGGTGAGATTTAAAGGGATCATTTGTGAGCGCTGTGGCGTTGAAGTGACTCGTTCCAAGGTTCGCCGCGAGAGAATGGGTCACATTGAACTTGCCGCACCGGTGGTCCACATTTGGTATCTGCGTGGAACCCGTTCTTGGCTCGCTTATCTGCTCATGGGGACCACCGTCAAAGAGGAGCTTAAGGCCAAGCAACTCGAGAAGGTAATCTACTTTGCTGCGAATCTGGTGACGTGGGTTGACGAGGAGAAGCGTCATGACGACCTTCCCACTCTTGAAGCTGAGCTTCTGGAAGAGCTGTCTGAGATCAACTCAGCCAGAGATGTCGATCTTGACCGTAAGTTCAAGGAGTTGGAGGAAGAGCTGGCTCAGTTGGAGGCCAGCGGGTCCAAGGAGTCCGAGGTAAGGACTCGTCAGCGAGCGGGTGAGAAGGAGATCGCTTCTGTGAGGGAGCGCTTCGCCTACGAGGCGGAAATGGCTCAGCGAGCGTTCGATGAGTTCAAAGAACTGCACTCACGCAAGATCATCGAAGACGAAATCCTTTGGAGAGAGCTACGCGACCGGTACGGCATATATTTCGAGGGTGGAATGGGTGCTGAGGCTATTGGAAAGCTGATCGACCGTCTGGATCTGGACGAGGAGGAACAGAAACTCCGCGAAGCGATCGAGCCTTTGGATGGTCGGCGTCCGCTTTCGACTCAGCGTCGCCAGAAGGCGATCAAGCGGTTGAAGATTGTGACCGCCTTCAACGCCAGACAGGCGGAAGGCATCAGGATAAATAATCCGAGGGCGATGATTCTTGATGTCGTTCCGGTTATTCCTCCGGATTTACGGCCAATGGTTCAGCTGGACGGTGGCAGATTTGCCACCTCTGACCTGAACGACCTTTACCGCCGCGTGATCAACAGGAACAACCGGCTGAAGCGGCTCTTGGATCTCGGTGCACCGGAGATCATCGTAAACAACGAGAAGCGGATGCTCCAAGAAGCTGTCGACGCTCTATTCGACAATGGCCGAAGGGGTCGTCCAGTCACCGGACCGGGTAACCGTCCTTTGAAGAGTCTTTCCGATATGCTCAAAGGCAAGCAGGGTCGGTTCCGTCAGAACCTGCTTGGCAAGCGTGTTGACTACTCGGGCCGATCTGTCATCGTCGTTGGCCCCACCCTGAAGCTGCATCAGTGTGGTCTGCCAAAGCAGATGGCTCTGGAGCTCTTTAAACCTTTCGTCATGAAGAAGCTTGTTGACCTGGAATATGCCCAGAACATCAAGAGCGCCAAGAGGATGGTGGAGAGAAGGCGGGCTCAGGTTTGGGACGTCCTGGAAGATGTAATCAAGGAGCACCCGGTTCTGCTGAACAGGGCACCTACTTTGCACCGTTTGGGTATCCAGGCATTTGAGCCTGTGCTTGTAGAAGGTAAAGCTATCCAGATCCATCCATTAGTCTGCACCGCTTTTAATGCAGATTTTGACGGAGACCAGATGGCCGTGCACCTCCCGCTTTCAACGGAGGCCCAGGCAGAAGCACGCATCTTGATGCTTTCGGCGAACAACATCCTATCTCCCGCGACCGGGCGTCCAATAACAGTGCCAACCCAGGACATGGTCTTTGGGATCTACTACCTAACCATGGTCGTTGATGGGGCCAAGGGCGAGGGTAACGTTTACCGCCACCTTTACGAGGTGGAGATGGCCTACGAATCCGGTGAGCTTGACTTGCATGCAAAGGTGAGTATTCGCCGGCCCCCGGTGGATGAGTCCGGTGAAGAGACTGTGTCTGTTCTTGAGACGACACCTGGTCGTTTGATTTTCAATACCGCTCTTCCTGAAGGTTTCCGCTACGTGAACACTCTCATAGGAAAGCGCTATACCACGATTGGATCGATCGTCGAGGAGATAGCCAACAACTATCCCAAGATCGAAGTTGCTCAGGCCCTTGACAAAATAAAAGAGCTTGGCTTCAGATATGCGGCCCAATCGGGACTGACAATTTCTATCGACGACGTTAGAACGCCCCATGAAAAGGCTGATATTCTCGACCGCTACGAGAAGGAAGCCGAAAAGGCCGAGATCCAGTTCAAGCGTGGAATCATAACCGACGACGAGAGGCGTCAGAAGGAAATCGAGATCTGGACCAGTGCCAACTCCGACATCGGAAAGGCAATGGAGTCCATGCTTTCGGCGATTACGTTCAACCCTCTTGACATGATGGTGGATTCTGGAGCTAGAGGAAACGCTCAACAGATACGTCAGATTTCAGGAATGAAGGGGCTGGTTTCGAACCCCCGTGGTGAGATGATTCCTCGTCCGATCAAGTCCTCCTTCAGGGAGGGACTATCGGTGTTGGAGTACTTTATTTCAACTCACGGTGCCAGGAAGGGTCTTGCAGACACTGCTCTTAGAACTGCTGACTCGGGTTATCTGACCCGACGGTTGGTCGATGTCGCACAGGAGCTGATCATTCGTGAAGACGATTGTGGCACTACCAGAGGCATTTGGATCGAAGATATTCGTCCCGACGAGGCTGGTAAGCGCTACTACGTAGAGACGCGTGCCTACGGTCGTATCCTGGCGGAGTCAATCAAGTTGAATGCAGGCGAGGAGTTGGATGCCGGCACCATGCTTGACGAGGATGTTTTGAGCCGGATTATTAACGATCCCGGCGTTCACAGGATCAGAGTCCGCTCGGTGCTCACTTGTGATGCCGCTCACGGCGTGTGCGCGGTGTGCTACGGCAAGGCGTTGGCCTCTTCGAGGCTGATCGAGCTGGGTGAGGCGGTCGGCGTGATCGCCGCACAGTCGATTGGCGAGCCTGGTACTCAGCTTACAATGCGTACGTTCCACCAGGGTGGTATCGCCGGAGAGGACATCACTCACGGTCTTCCAAGAGTGGTTGAGCTTTTTGAGGCCCGAACCCCAAAGGGTGCAGCACTTCTTTCAAGAACCACCGGAGTTGTCCGTGTGGTTGAAGAGGAAGGTGGTCGCAGCATTACCATTGTTGGGGAGGATGGCGAGGAAGAAACTTACGTCCTTTCATACCGCTCTCACCTTGAAGTGGTCGATGGCCAGGAAATTTCTGCCGGAGATCCGATCGTCGAGGGTCCGCGTGATCCCAAGGAGCTTCTTGAGATCAAAGGAATCCGTGAAACCCAGCAGTACTTGGTTGAAGAGGTGCAGAAGGTCTACCGCGACCAGGGTGTATCGATTCACGACAAGCATATAGAACTTATTGTTCGTCAGATGCTCAAGAGGGTTACCGTGGCTGAACCTGGTGACTCTCAGTTCCTTCCGGGTGAGAGAGTTGACACAAAGCTCTACTCCGATGCCAACAGGGCGCTCGTTGCTGACAACAAACGTCCTGCGGAAGGTCGTCCCGAGCTGATGGGTATAACAAAGGCTTCTTTGGCCACGGACTCGTGGCTTTCAGCCGCTTCGTTTCAGGAGACGACGCGTGTTCTCACCGAGGCCGCTATCGAGGGCAAGAGTGACGCTCTTCTTGGACTCAAGGAGAACATCATTATTGGCAAGCTCATTCCTGCTGGTACAGGACTTGGTCTCTACCGCAGCGTCAAGGTTGAGGCTCCTGAAGCTCAAAGGATGTCCTTCTGGTCGTCCGATGATATGGAAGGATTCGGAGACTTTGATTTCGATGAGCCTGACTTTGCTGAGCTGGCCAATATCGAGGCGGAAGGCGAAGAGTTTGTCGAGTTCTCCATAGGTGACGTCGACTCAGATGACGAAGGTCCCAAGGAGTTGGACCAGGGCGCTTCGTAAAGTAAAGAATTAGAGGCAGATTGGCACCACTCAAACTAGAGGGTGCCAGTCTCGAAGCCTCTATAGTGTAAGACTGGCATAGTGTGCACTCGGTGCACTAGATTTCTGGCCTGGACAAAGTAGCCTTGAGTTGGCTGAGCTGGTTCGAGTCAGGTTGACAATTTGATAACTGGAGAGGTTTGGCGTGCCCACGATAGCACAGCTCGTCCGCAGTGGACGTGAATCAAAACAATCTAAGACCAAGACGCCCGCACTTAAGGGTGCACCACAGCGTCGAGGCGTTTGTACAAGGGTCTACACGACCACACCAAAGAAGCCGAACTCGGCGCTTAGAAAAGTTGCCCGTGTGCGCCTGACTAGCGGGGTGGAAGTTACCGCCTACATTCCAGGTGTTGGCCATAACCTTCAGGAGCACTCGATTGTGCTGGTTCGTGGTGGACGAGTCAAGGATCTCCCTGGTGTCCGCTACAAGATCATTCGCGGGACCCTTGACACCTCTGGCGTGAAGAACCGTAAACAAGCCAGAAGCCGATACGGCGCCAAGAAGGAGAAGTAGTCGAATGCCTCGTAAGGGAGCAGCCCCTCGCAGAGAGATCCATCCGGATCCGATTTACCACTCGATCTTGGTATCGCAGCTAGTCAACAAAGTCCTCTCCAGGGGAAAGAAGACTCTCGCAGAGCGTCTAGTTTACGACGCATTGGAAATAATCCAGGAGAAGAATGGCGGGGATGCTCTCGGCATCCTTAAGAAGGCGATCGAAAATACCAAGCCGGAGCTTGAGGTCCGGTCGCGGCGTGTGGGTGGAGCCACCTACCAGGTGCCGGTTGAGATCAAAGGCCGCAGGGCTACAACCCTGTCAATCCGTTGGATTGTGAGTTTTTCGCGTAAGAGGCGTGAGAAGACCATGTCTCAGCGGTTAGCCAATGAACTCATGGATGCCGCGAATGGAGTTGGCGCTTCAGTGAAACGACGCGAAGACCTTCACAAGATGGCCGAATCCAACAAGGCATTTGCGCACTACCGCTGGTAGCAACCAGTTTTTCTGGGCGAGATTCTCAGAAATATAAAGGCGATGCAGAAGATTCCGAGGGTCTTCTGCTGCTTTGTTCTCTAGACGAAATGCGTTCTAGAGTCGATTAAAATTGTCTGATCAGCTAACGGACACAAGTTATTGTAATCAGATGTCTAAAAAGAGGCAATAGGACTATGGCAGGCAGGGAGTATCCCCTAGAGAAATATCGCAATATCGGCATCATGGCCCACATCGACGCCGGTAAGACAACGACCACGGAGCGAATTCTCTACTACACGGGTAAGAACTACAAGATAGGCGAGGTCCATGAAGGTGCGGCCACCATGGACTGGATGGTGCAGGAGCAGGAGCGGGGCATCACAATAACCTCTGCGGCCACCACCTGCTATTGGAACGATTGCCGCATCAACATCATTGATACGCCGGGCCATGTCGATTTCACGGTTGAGGTGGAACGTTCGCTGCGGGTGCTCGACGGTGCTGTCGCAGTGTTTGACGCCGTTGCCGGCGTGGAGCCACAGACTGAGACGGTGTGGCGCCAGGCAAACAAGTACAACGTACCCAGGATGTGCTTTGTAAACAAGATGGACCGCACAGGTGCGGACTTTTTCCGTTGTGTAGATATGATCAGCGACCGCCTTGAGGCAAATGACTGTGTGATTCAGCTTCCAATTGGCTCAGAATCAAAGTTTATAGGAGTTGTTGACCTCATCGAAATGAAGGCCCTCGTCTATGAGGACGTAATGGGCGAGAAATACGATGTGGTGGATATTCCGGCAGATATGGTCAAACAGGCGCAAGAGTATCACCGCAGACTCGTCGAGAATGTCTCCAACTTTGACGATGACCTAATGGAAAAGTATCTCGCTGACGAGGTGATAACTCCAGACGAAATTCGCAGGTCGCTCCGTGTCGCAACCGTTGCCGGAGACATTGTTCCGATTCTCTGCGGATCGGCCTTCAAGAACAAGGGTGTTCAGCCGATGCTTGATGCCGTCGTCAACTTCCTTCCGTCACCGCTCGACATACCTCCTGCAGCGGGAACCAACCTGCGTGGTGATGAGACCATCGCCCGGGAGGCTTCTGATAGCGCGCCGTTCGCGGCCCTGGCATTCAAGATCATGAGCGATCCCTATGTGGGTAAGCTGACGTATTTTCGTGTTTATTCTGGAACCTTGGATAAAGGTTCCACAGTCCTCAACTCCACCAAGGACAAGAAGGAAAGGATTGGCCGGCTTCTCTTGATGCATGCCAACACCCGTGAGGACATCGACAGCATTGGCGCTGGAGATATTGTCGCTGCCGTGGGGTTGAAGAACACAACTACCGGTGACACTCTGTGTGACCCGGACAAACCAATTATCCTGGAATCCCTTACGTTCCCAGAGCCGGTTATTCACGTTGCGGTGGAACCAAAGACAAAAGCCGACCAGGACAAGCTTGGCAAGGCATTGTATGCTTTGTCCGAGGAAGACCCAACCTTCAAGGTGCATACCGATGAAGAGACGGGTCAGACCGTGATCTCCGGCATGGGAGAACTGCACCTTGAGGTGTTGGTTGATCGTATGTTACGTGAGTTCAAAGTAGACGCAAATGTGGGTAAGCCTCAGGTTGCATACCGCGAGACCATCCGCAAGAGTGTCGAAAAGGTCGAGGTGAAGTACATTCGCCAGAGCGGCGGTCGTGGGCAGTATGGTCACGTAGTGATCAGTCTCGAGCCGACCGGACCTGGCGGAGGTTATGAATTCGTGGACAAGATTACGGGTGGAGTGATACCAAGGGAATACATACCTGCGGTCGAGACTGGAATTCGGGAAGCAACTGCTTCCGGTGTTCTAGCTGGATATCCAACCGTTGATGTTAGGGCAATTTTGACCTACGGTTCTTACCACGACGTCGACTCATCGGAAATGGCCTTCAAGATTGCTGGCTCGATGGCTTTCAAGGAAGCTGCACGAAAGGCATCGCCAGCACTGTTGGAGCCAATAATGTCAGTAGAAGTGGTAACGCCAGAAGACTACATGGGGGACGTTATCGGAGATCTTTCCTCTCGACGTGGAAAAGTTGAGGGTATGGATCAACGAGGAGCGAGTCACGTTATACGTGCTCAGGTCCCACTTTCTGAAATGTTCGGCTACGCAACCGATTTAAGGTCGCGTACTCAAGGCCGCGCCACCTATACTATGCAGTTCAACTCATATCAGGAAGTTCCGGAGTCAATTTCGAAAGAGATTGTCGCACGGGTCCGGGGAGAGTAGTCTGTAATGGTTCTTTGTTCGCATCGCCGGCGCTCAAGTAGCGTCGCTCTCACCACACGGAGCATTTTTTAACTATGGCCAAGCAGAAGTTTGAGCGCTCTAAGCCTCACATCAATGTGGGCACAATGGGCCACATCGACCACGGAAAGACCACGCTCACAGCGGCCATCACAAAGACGCTGGCCGGCGTGAACCCACACGTGAAGTTTACCCCGTTTGATCAGATCGATAAGGCACCCGAGGAAAGGGCCCGTGGAATAACAATCTCCATTGCCCACGTCGAGTACGAGACTGATCGCCGACACTACGCTCACGTAGACATGCCGGGTCACGCCGACTACATCAAGAACATGATCACCGGTGCCGCGCAGGTTGACGGTGCGATTCTTGTTGTGTCTGCTGCTGATGGCCCAATGCCACAAACTCGCGAGCACGTGCTGCTTGCCCGTCAGGTCGGCGTACCATATATCGTCGTAGCTTTGAACAAGGCCGACATGGTCGATGATGAAGAGCTGCTGGACCTGGTGGAACTCGAAGTCAGAGAGCTTTTGAACGAGTATGAGTTTCCTGGCGACGACACCCCGGTTATCCGGGTCTCAGCTTTGAAGGCCCTCGAAGGCGACCCCGCATGGGCTGCCAAGATCGTCGAGCTGATGAATGCTGTTGACGACTATATTCCAGAGCCGCAGCGCGAGGTTGACAAGCCTTTCCTGATGCCAATCGAGGATGTCTTCACCATTCAGGGACGTGGTACCGTTGTTACCGGCAAGGTCGAGCAAGGTATTATCCACGTAGGTGACGAAATTGAGATCGTCGGCCTGCGTGACACCCAGAAGACCGTTTGCACTGGTGTTGAAATGTTCAACAAGCTGTTGGACGAGGGTCGTGCCGGTGACAATATCGGTGCCCTTCTACGTGGCACCAAGAAGAACGAAGTTGAACGTGGTCAGGTATTGTGCAAGCCGGGTACAATCACTCCTCACACCAATTTTGAGGCTAACGTGTATGTCCTGTCAAAGGAAGAAGGTGGACGGCACAAGCCGTTCTTCAACAACTACCGTCCTCAGTTCTACTTCCGTACCACTGACGTAACTGGCACAATCACTCTTCCGGAGGGTACAGAGATGGTTCTCCCGGGTGATAACGTCACAATGACGGTAGAGCTCGGAAAGCCGATCGCCATGGACGAGGGTCTCCGCTTCGCCATTCGTGAAGGTGGGCGTACCGTCGGCGCTGGTCGAGTCACCAAGATCATCAAGTAGCAGTAGAAGTAAAGGCTATGGGTCCGCTGGTCAAATGCAGTGGACCCATGCCTGCAAGGTATATGTGAAGGTTTTGTGCAGGCTTTAGTAGTAGAGCCGATGGATGCAGCTAGCACTAAGGATAGCGATGGCTGAAAGCAGCAAGCAGAGAATTAGAATTCGTCTCAAGGCGTACGATCATGAGCTGATCGATAATTCCACCAAAAAGATTGTTGAGACGGTTCTGCGCACTTCGGCAAAGGTCAAAGGACCTGTTCCTTTGCCCACCGAACTGCACCGATACACGGTGATTCGTTCGCCCCACAAGTACAAGGACTCAAGAGAGCACTTCGAAATGCGGGTCCATAAGAGGTTGTTGGACATAGTTGACCACACTCCAAAGACGGTGGATTCGTTGCAAAGGCTGGACCTTCCTGCCGGCGTGGATATTGAAATAAAGATTCAAAGTGCCTAATGATTTCGGAGGCTCTCAGCTTCTGGGCGGTTAATAGCGACAGCCCGTCTATACTTTTCTGAGCTTCCGTTGAGTATGACGTCCAGGTAGGCCCCTAGATCGGGTACCGCTTGGCACAATAGATCAAAAGCTCCGTTTGGCTTGGCCAACGGAGCGTTTGCGTGTGATTGATCACTCTGATTTATAAGAGACGAAGGATTTTTAACGATGGCAACAAAGGCGATCGTCGGCGAGAAAGTCGGCATGACTCAGATCTGGGATGACCAGAATCGTGCAGTCGCTGTGACTGTTATTAAGATCGCCCCGGTGCGAGTAGTTCAGGCGAAGACGCCTGAAACCGACGGCTATTCGGCTTTGCAAGTGACTTACGGCTTCAAAAAGGAGTCGAAGCTTTCAAAGCCTTTGGCAGGTCATTACCGTTCAGCGGGTGTCGAGCCAGGTAAGAAGCTTGTGGAACTGCGTGTCGATGACACCACTGGATTCGGTGTGGGAACAGAGATGACGGCAGATCTCCTCTCTGAAGGTGACAGGATCGATGTGACGGCTATTTCAAAGGGCCATGGGTTTTCCGGTGGTATGAAGCGTCACAATTTCAAGGGTCAGGGTGGATCGCACGGTAATCACAAGCACCATCGTGCGCCAGGTTCCATCGGTGCCTGTGCAACGCCGGCGAGAGTTTTCAAGGGAACCCGCATGGCCGGTCAGTATGGCTCAGATAAAGTGACCACACTGAATTTGGAGGTCATCAAATCCGACCCAGAGCGCCAGATCATTCTGGTAAAAGGTGCCGTCCCTGGGCCCAAGGGTGGGATGGTAATCCTCCGCGATGCAGTGAAAGGTGGCAAGTAATCATGTCTTTTGCGCAGACGGAGAGGGAACTCGTTAAGGTTTCTGTTAGCAAACGAAACCAAAAGGGCGAGGATCTGGGCACGATTGATCTCGACCCGACGATCTTCGGCCATCAGCCAAATATTTCACTTCTTCACCAGGTGGTCACCGCGCAGCTGGCAGCGGCCCGTGCGGGAACTCAGAGCACGAAAACGCGTTCTCAGGTTTCCGGGGGTGGAGCTAAGCCGTTCCGACAGAAGGGGACGGGTCGAGCCCGCCAAGGTTCCACCAGGGCACCTCACTGGACCGGCGGTGGTGTTGCGCTTGGTCCTAAGCCAAGGAAGTACACGCAGAGGACTCCCAAGAAGATGATTCGCCTGGCATTGCTGCAAGCGCTTTCCGATAGGGCCCAGTCTGGCGCAATTGTGGTTGTCGACGCATGGAGTTTCCCCAATATCAAGACAAAGGATGCGTCAGCCGCCCTTAAGGCTCTCGAACTTAAAGGAAGAGTTCTTGTAGTCGTCGATCCATACGACTACAACACGGTAAGGAGTTTTGCAAATATTCCAGAGGTTCAGTTGCTCGATGTTGAGGAGCTGAACGTCTATGACATCCTAAAGAGCGACGTTGTGGTCTTTACGGAGAATGTGCTTCCTGGCGCTGGAGAAGAAGTTGACAGTGCTTCGGTGGAAGTCGTATTTAGTTCACCCGAGTCCGAAGAAGGTGAGGACTAATGGAGAATCCACGCTCGATAATTCTCAAACCCGTGGTGTCAGAGAAGTCTTATAAATCAATGGACGAGAATTTCTACACTTTCGTTGTGGCGCCCCGTGCCAACAAGATCGAGATCCGCAAAGCTGTGGAACAGATTTTTGGCGTGAAGGTATTGAATGTCAATACCTTGAATCGCAAAGGTAAAAGGAAGAAGAGTCGCCGGAGCGGTGAATACTCCTCCAAGCCCGATACCAAGAGGGCGATTGTAAAGCTGGCCGAGAACGATCGTATCGATTTGTTCGAGAAGTAAGCAAAGAGTGATAAATGGCAATTAGAAAAAGAAAGCCAACCAGTGCAGGGCGAAGATTCCAGTCGGTTTCCGATTTTTCGGAGATAACTAAGAGTACTCCTGAGCGTTCGCTTCTTGCCCCGCAACAGCGTTCCGGTGGTCGCAACAGTTACGGCCGCAAAACGTCGAGACACCGTGGCGGTGGCCACAAGCGTCAGTATCGCTTGATTGACTTTAAGCGCAACAAAGATGGAGTGCCCGCCAGGGTGGCCGCAATCGAATATGATCCGAACCGAAATGCCCGTATCGTTCTCTTGCACTACTTTGATGGCGAGAAGCGCTACATTTTGGCTCCCGCGAAGTTGAACGTGGGTGACGTGGTTTCGAGCGGAATAGATGCCGATATCAAGGTTGGTTGCGCTCTTCCGTTGCGCAATATTCCGGTTGGTACAGTCGTCCACAACGTGGAGCTTCGGCCCGGACAGGGCGGGAAGATGGCGCGTGGAGCTGGCATGAGCATTCAGCTGGTGGCCAAAGAGGGCGACTTCGCAACCCTGAGACTTCCGTCGACGGAAATGCGTAAGGTGCCGATTGACTGCCGTGCAACGGTTGGCGAGGTCGGCAACTCAGAGCATGAACTGATTTCGATCGGCAAAGCCGGTCGTAACCGTTGGAAGGGTATCAGGCCTCAAACTCGTGGTGTTGCCATGAACCCTGTCGACCATCCGCTCGGCGGTGGTGAGGGCAAGACCTCCGGAGGCCGTCATCCGGTATCTCCATGGGGACAGACAGAAGGTCGTACCAGGTCGTTAGTCAAGGAATCTGACAAGTTGATTATCAGAAGGCGCCGTGGTCGCGGCGCTCGGCGATAGGAAGTAGCTAGCATGCCTCGTAGTTTGAAAAAGGGTCCATTTGTAGATGATCACCTTCTCAAGAAGGTTGACATTCAGAATGCCGCGAATGAAAAGAGGGTCATCAAGACCTGGTCCAGGCGTTCAACGATCATCCCAGACATGGTTGGACACACCATTGCCGTTCACGATGGCCGCAAGCATATCCCGGTATACATCACTGAGTCGATGGTTGGTCACAAGTTGGGTGAGTTCGCCCCAACTCGTACCTTCCGTTTCCACGCTGGCCAGGAAAGGGCAGGGAGGCGATAATGACTGCGGTAAAGACAAATGAGAAGCCTGGGACCCGGGCCGTTCTCAGCTCGTACCGGGCTTCCGCCTACAAGTTTCGCGAAGTACTGAATCTGATTCGGGGACGCGACATCAAGACTGCAAAGGAGATTCTTTCGGGTCTTGAACGCGATGTTGCAGGTGTGATTGGCAAGCTGCTGGATTCTGCGATTGCAAATGCGGTGAACAACGACCGCATTTCAGCGGACGAACTCTACGTTGCGTCGTGCTATGCGGACGAAGGTCCTACCATGAAACGTTTCCGTGCCCGCGCCAGAGGCCGCGCTGGCGCCATTCGCAAGAGGACAGCCCATGTCACGGTTATTGTTGCTCGCATGGAAGATGCCCAGTTGAAGGTGATCCGTTCTAAGCGGGATGCCGAAGAGGCCAACCGCCGTGCGCGTCGGGTTGCCCGCACCAGGGGAAGCGCGGCAACAAGAAAGGCCGCTTCGGAAAAGCAGCCTGAGGTCACCGAGACTATAGAGGCTGGACAGGTTACGGCAACGGTGGACACCGTAACCGAAGAAGTGACATCAGCTGTCGAAGTCGAGCAGGTTGACGAGACCACTGCAGCAGGGAACGGTGTGGCTGACCAGAGCCAGGAGACTGCAGAGGTTGTAGACGAAGCTGCTGATTCAGCCGAGTCTGAGGAAGAGGAGAAGTAAAGATGGGTCAGAAGGTAAATCCCTATGGATTCCGTCTTGGCGTAACGACAGACTGGAAATCGCGTTGGTTTGACGACCGCACCTACCAGGACTCTGTGATACAGGACTGGAGGATCAGGAATTTTCTCAGCACTGAACTCGAGTCGGCCGCTGTGTCGCGTATTGAGGTTGAGAGGACCAGAGACCGTCTGAAGGTTGACATACACACTGCTCGCCCAGGAATTGTGATTGGACGGAAGGGAGCGGAAGCCGAGCGTCTTAGGGCCAAGCTCGTCGAGATCACGGGAAATGCCAAGGTGCAACTCAATATTCAGGAAATCAAGCAGCCAGAATTGGATGCTGCCCTGGTTGCACAGGGCATTGCCGATCAACTTTCACGCAGGGTCAGCTTTCGGCGCGCAATGAAGCGGGCAATTCAGTCTGTTGAAAAGGCTGGCGGCCAGGGTGTGAAGGTGCAGTGCTCAGGTCGTTTGGGTGGTGCTGAAATGTCGAGGAAAGAGCAGTACCGTGAAGGGCGTGTTCCTCTGCACACCCTGCGGGCCGATATTGATTACGGTTTCCGCGAGGCACGCACCACTTTTGGCCGCATTGGTGTCAAGGTTTGGATCTACAAAGGTGACATTCTTCCGTACAAGGTTTCCACAGGTGAGCCGACGGCGAAAGAAATCCCCATAACGGATACATCCGCCAAGCCCAAGAGAGTGATCAGCGCTGGCGGTGGACGCCGTCGCCCAGAGCAGGGCGCTCCGGGTTCTTCGACCGCCGTCATTCCTGAAGAGGTTGTCGACACTGAAGTCACCGAGGTGGTAGTCGCACCGGTGCCTGAAGCTGTGGAGAGCGTCAAGAGCCCAATGCCTGTTAATGACGAACTTGAAGAATTGCTTGCTGAAGAGGAAGATATTGAGCGTCGCACCCGCGACGGGCATCATGAGACACCTCACTTCAAGCGGGAGGTTGACTAACAATGTTGATGCCTAGAAAGGTAAAACACCGCAAGGTGCAGCGTGGTAGAAGGTCCGGACTTTCCAAAGGTGGCAACGAGCTGAGCTTTGGCACGTTCGGAATTCAAGCGCTGGAAGCATGTTGGCTTAGTGCGCGGCAGATCGAGGCAGCTCGTATTGCGATGACGCGCCATGTGCGCAGAGGTGGCAAGGTCTGGATTCGTGTTTTCCCGGACAAGCCCGTCACTCAGAAGCCAGCCGAGACAAGAATGGGTTCAGGCAAGGGAAATCCGGAGTTCTGGGTCGCTGTTGTAAAGCCAGGACGGATTCTTTTTGAACTCGATGGGGTTTCAGAGGAGCTCGCGCGTGCTGCCATGGAAAGAGCAATTCAGAAGCTGCCAATCAAGGCCCGCTTCATTGTCAAGGAGTACGCAGATCTTTCGGGAGGTGAGAAGTAATGGCAAAGACCGCAGAACTTAGGGCTATGGCACCGGATGAGCTGGTGACAAAGCTTACGGAGGCGCAGTCAGAACTTTTCAATCTTCGTTTCCAGGTAGCGACCGCACAGTTGACAGACGTGGCCAGGGTCCGCACCCTGAAACGAGAAATAGCCAGGATTTTGACGCTTCTCAAAGAAAAGGAACTTGGAATCGCAGTGGGTGGTGAGGGGTAATGAGCGAATCAGAGAGCGTAGAAATGGAATCGTCATCTCGACCTAATCGTCGGAAGTTTCGTGAGGGCACGGTTGTGTCATCGTCAATGGACAAGACACTCGTGGTAGCCATCATCGAACGAGTTCGTCACCCTCGATACAAGAAGACCGTTCAGCGCACCAAGAAGCTGTATGTCCATGACGCAAATAACGAGGCAGGTGTTGGCGATAGTGTCAGGGTCGCCGAGACTCGGCCGCTTTCGAAGCTAAAGCGCTGGAGGCTTGTGGAGATCGTGGAGCGTGCAAGGTGATCCAGCAAGAGACAAGACTTAAAGTTGCCGATAACTCCGGAGCGAGAGAGGTGCTTTGCATCAAGGTGTTGGGTGGTTCACGCAGACGCTACGCCTCAATTGGCGACATCATTGTCGGCACCGTTAAGGATGCTATTCCGGGGGCCGCTGTAAAAAAAGGTGATGTCGTGAAGTGTGTCGTGGTACGAACAACCAAGGAACGTCGCAGAGCAGATGGTTCATACATCCGCTTTGACGAGAATGCCGCCGTGCTGATCAATGATGCAAAGCAGCCGAGAGGCACGCGTATTTTCGGCCCGGTGGGGCGCGAGCTTCGTGATAAGCAGTTCATGAGAATTATTTCTCTTGCGCCGGAGGTGATCTAATTGCGTCTACGTAAGGGTGACAAGGTCCAGGTTCTTTCTGGCAAAGACGTGGGTAAGGTCGGCGAGATAATTACCGTATTCCCGAAGGACAGCAAAGTTATTGTCGAGGGAGTGAATTCAGTTCGCAAACACCAGCGGCCTACGAAGTCCATGCAAAGTGGCGGTATTCTCGACAAGCTCATGCCGATTCAAGCCTCAAACGTGGCTGTCGTATGTTCAAAGTGCGGAGTGACTCGCGTTGCCTACAAAGTTGATGTTTCTGGTGCCAAGAGCCGAGTTTGCCGTAAGTGCGGAGGTGATCTGTAATGGCTCAACAGTCCATTGAGATGCCCCGTCTTAAGGTGAAGTACAATGACGAGATCCGCTCCCGGTTGAAGGAGAGTTTGGGCTTCGCGAACATTATGCAGGTCCCAAAGCTTGAGAAAATTGTACTCAACATAGGTGTTGGCAAAGCTTTGCAGCAGGCATCGCAGCTCGAGGGTGCGCTCAGGGACCTCGAGATTGTCACAGGTCAGAAGCCGGTCGTGACACGCGCGCGGAAGTCAGTTGCGGCCTTCAAGCTACGGGAAGGTAACGCGATTGGGGCGAAGGTCACCCTTAGAGGTGATCGCATGTGGGAGTTTTTCGATCGATTGGTGAGCATTTCAATTCCGAGAATCAGGGACTTCCGGGGTCTTAATCCGAAGTCTTTTGATGGCAAGGGCAACTACACCTTTGGTGTCACTGAGCAGCTGATATTTGCTGAGATTGACTATGACAAGGTAGACACGGTGCGGGGTATGGATATAACAATCGTGACCTCAGCGGAGACGGACGACGCCGGCCGGGCTCTTCTGAGCGCATTTGGTTTCCCATTCAAGCGGGAAGGGTAGCAGGAGCATCATGGCCAAGAAGGCATTGATTCAAAAACAACAAGCGACGCCCAAGTTCAAGGTACGTGCCTACACGAGATGCAGGCGCTGTGGTCGTCCCCATTCGGTATTTCGAAAGTTTGGTCTTTGCAGAATCTGTTTACGAGAGATGGTGCACCATGGTGAGATTCCTGGCGTCACGAAGTCGAGCTGGTAGGAGGACGGTAAAAGCATGACAATGACAGATCCAATAGCTGACATGCTGACCCGTATTCGTAACGGGAATGTGGCGATGCACGACACTATCCGCATGCCAGGCTCAAATTTGCGGGAGGCTCTTGCAGCCATTCTTGCCAGGGAGGGCTTCATATCTGGGTATGAGGTTGTGGATGTGCCGGGCAAGCCGGGCAAGGTGCTTCAGATCGAAATGAAGTACTCGCACGACCGTTCAAGGACGATATCTGGTATTCAGAGGGTGTCGAAGCCGGGACTTCGGGTGTACTCACGGGCCGACGCGATTCCTCGCGTGTTGGGCGGATTGGGTGTGGCCGTATTGTCGACTTCGAAGGGTTTGATGACGGATTCAGAGGCGCGTCGCAACAGAATCGGCGGCGAGGTCCTCTGCTATGTCTGGTAGCGGGTTCTAGGACAAAGGAAAGACTATGTCTCGTATTGGTAAAGTTCCGGTTCAGGTTCCTGCAGGAGTGAATGTTGAGATCTCGGGAAGCACTGTGAAGGTGCAGGGACCAAGAGGTACGCTCGAGCGTACCTTCCCGTCTGAGATTTCGATTAGGAGAGATGGCGAAACTATTGTGGTCGAGCGTCCAAATGATGAAAGGCGCAACCGCGCGTTGCACGGTCTATCGAGGACTCTCGTTTCCAACATGGTTGTAGGAGTGACTGACGGATTCAACAAAGAGCTGGAAATTGTCGGTGTCGGGTACAGGGCAGCGGCCAAGTCCCCCACTGAGCTGGAGCTTGCGCTCGGATTCTCTCACCCAGTTGTTGTCCCCGCACCCAATGGCGTGACGTTTGAGACGCCGCAGCCCACAAGGATCAACATCAAAGGGATCGACAAAGAGCTTGTTGGTCAGGTTGCGGCAAATATTCGTAAGATACGTAAGCCTGAACCTTATAAGGGTAAGGGAGTCCGGTATCTCGGTGAGAAGGTACTCCGTAAGGCTGGTAAGTCAGGCAAGTAGTGGGCATTTGTCACGTTCGACAAAGTTGTCCTAGGGCGTTAGTGCTCGGTTAAATGGTATTGGAAGGAAAGTTTAGATGTCATCGACGACGCATAGCTCACAGGCGCTAAGACAGAAGCGTCATTTCAGAGTTCGGCGGCTTGTGGTGGGTTCTAGCAAGAGACCACGACTGGCAGTGTTCCGATCCAACAAGCACATTGTTGCCCAATTGATTGATGATTCCGCCAGTAAGACTTTGGTTGCAGCCTCGACTGTCGAGAGTGAGTTCAAAGGGAAGGCAACGGGCAATATTGAGGCCGCCCGAAAAGTGGGAGAGGTGTTGGCATCCCGGGCAAAGGAGCAGGGAATTTCTGTCGTCGTGTTTGACCGAGGTGGTTTCAAGTATCACGGCAGAGTCGCTGCACTTGCAGATGGGGCTCGCGCCGGTGGATTGGAGTTTTAGGAATGGCTGAGACTGGATTCGAAGAGCGCACGATAAAAGTAAACCGTGTTGCCAAGGTGGTCAAGGGAGGTAGAAGATTTTCCTTCACCGCCCTAATGGTCATCGGAGATGGTCATGGAAAGGTTGGTCTCGGCTACGGCAAGGCCAAAGAGGCGGGTTTGGCAGTTCAGAAGGGGATCGAAGAGGCCAAGAAGAATCTCTTTGATGTTCCATTGGCTGGTACAACTATAACTCACCCCACGATTGGTCACGCAGGTGCTGGACGGGTTCTGTTGAAGCCGGCTGCGCCAGGCACAGGTGTTATAGCAGGTGGTGCAGCGAGAGCGATTTTGGAGATGGCGGGAATTCACGACATCTTGGCGAAGAGCCTCGGATCCTCAAATGGAATCAATGTCGCTCATGCCACGATTGCTGGACTCAAAAGCCTCAAGAGGCCTGACGAGATTGCCGCACTTAGAGGAAAGTCAGCGGATGAGATAGTTCCGCATGGAATCTTGAATGCATACAATGAATCCAAAGCCCGTGCTAACAGTGGGGAGGCTGGATAATGGCCGAAAAGAAATTAGTTGTTCAACAGGTTCGTTCATCCATTGGAACCAAGCCTAAGCACAGAGGAACTCTCCGGGCTCTGGGACTTGGCCGCATTGGAAAGAGTAATACTCACGCTGACCGTCCGGAGATTCGGGGCATGATCGCAAAGGTGAGCCACCTCGTGTCGGTAGAGGAAAAAGAGGCATAGAGATGATAAAGCTGCATGATCTGGCTCCTGCCGCAGGCGCCACTAAGCGTGAAAAGCGGGTTGGTAGAGGTACCGCCGGTAGAGGCGGAAAGACGGCGGGTAGAGGAACAAAAGGACAGGGAGCGCGCGATACGATTCCCGCTGGTTTTGAAGGTGGCCAGCTTCCGCTGGTGCAGAGAATACCCAAACTTAAAGGTTTCAAGAATCCGTTTCGTGTCGAATACAACGTCGTGAACCTAGACGATATCGAGGCCTTGGCATCCAAAGGCGAAGTCGTCATCGACATTGAGGTGCTAAAGGCGTATGGCCTTGTTTCAAAAAATGGACTTGTGAAGGTATTGGGAAGCGGTAAGCTCAACACCGGTGTAACGGTTTCGGCGCATGCATTTTCTGAGTCGGCGCAGTCGGCAATTGCCGCGAAGGGTGGATCAACTATAAAGGTGGATCTGCCGTTTGGCAATGGTCGTCCACCAGCAAAGGGCAACGCTATTACAAACAGGTAATTATGGCTTCGTAAGCGAACAGGTGGTCGGTTGCGTTCTGGCCACCTGTTTTTGTTATAAAGACGCCTCTGTATTCGAAATTTGCTGACTGTTGAACTAGTGTGAACAAGAGCTTCAGAAGTAAGTGAAGGCATTGGGAGAACCTCCCAACTGTCGCCT
This sequence comes from Actinomycetes bacterium, assembly GCA_021777475.1. GTDB lineage: Bacteria > Actinomycetota > Acidimicrobiia > Acidimicrobiales > Acidimicrobiaceae > SCQM01. Next base: position 27,528 of record JAJYDM010000013.1, read on the forward strand.
TGGAGAGACGAACTGGCGGTTATTTGGTGTTTGGGTCATTAGCTAACGTTTTCAAAGTTAGAGAGCTGCGAAACAAGGTACTCTTTACCCTTCTCGTGATAGCTCTGTACCAACTTGGTTCGAATGTCCCCGTTCCGGGCATCGACTTCAACGCGGTGAGGCAGTTCGAGACTGGGGCAAACGGTGCCGGTGGAGTCCTAGGTTTCTTGAATCTGTTTTCGGGCGGAGCTCTGACTCGTTTCGCTGTCTTTGGACTTGGGATCATGCCTTATATAACGGCGTCGATCATTATCCAGCTGCTCACATCCGTGATTCCCAAGCTGGCTCAATGGAGAGACGAAGGCGCAGTTGGTCAGAAGAAGATTACTCAGACAACCAGGTACTTTACAGTTGCCCTGGCCGTAATGCAGTCGACTGGGCTGGCATTTGTCTTCCACAATGGAGGAGCTGGAATTTTGCCAAGCGGCCAGAACGTGGATCTCATCCCAAACTTCAACGTTCCACGAGTCTTGTTTATTGTGGTGACCATGACCGCCGGTACAGCCTTCGTCATGTGGCTTGCTGAACTGATTACGATTCGGGGCATCGGACAAGGCATGTCGATTCTAATCTTTGCTAGCGTTGTGGCGGGTATCCCTGGTGGAGGAAGAATTATTTACGAGCAGGCGGGAATCGCGAAGTTCACCGTAATATGCGTGCTCGCGCTCCTGATTCTGATTTCGATAGTCTTTGTGGAACAGGGTCAAAGGAGAATTCCTGTAACATTTCCGCGAAGAATGGTGGGACGCCAGCTCTATGGTGGCGAGACCACCCACATTCCGCTTAAAGTGAACCAGGCTGGCGTGGTTCCGATTATCTTCGCTTCGTCAATTCTCTACTTCCCTGTGCTTTTGTCAAACGTCATCCCTGGCGCCGGTTTCAGGACATTTGTCAACAACCACCTGGTATCTCCCACGAGCTTTGTTTACATCGGTGTTTATGGAGTATTGATAGTCCTCTTCACCTTCTTCTACGTTCAGGTGGCCTTCGATCCTTACCAGCAGGCTGACGTGCTACGGAAGCAGGGAGGATATATCCCTGGTATCAGACCTGGTCAGGCTACAGAGAGGTATCTGTCGAAGATCCTTTCGAGAATTACTCTCCCAGGCTCTTTGTTTTTGGCGGTGGTCGCACTTTTGCCCGCGATTGCACTTGCCCTGTGGCACATAACGGGATATCCATTTGCAGGCACCACCCTACTGATTGCAGTAGTTGTCGCACTTGAGACCATGAAGCAGATTGACTCTCAATTGACTATGCGAAACTATGAAGGATTTCTTCAATAGGGGCTTGGACGGAGGCTGGTAAGTGACACGTGGTGCAAGGCTGGTAGTCCTTGGAAAGCAAGGGGCAGGAAAGGGTACCCAGTGCGTACGTCTGTCTCATTACCTTGCTGTTCCACACATCTCAACCGGGGACATGCTTAGGGCTGCGGTGAAAGCCGGGACTGAATTTGGACAGTTAGCCAAGGCGTACATGGACCGTGGCGAGTTGATCCCCGATGACGTGGTAATGGGGATAGTTGAGGAGCGCATTGCAGAACCGGATGCTTCGCGTGGCTTCCTTCTTGACGGGTTTCCCAGAACCACTGTTCAGGCAAAGGCTTTGGATGAGATGGTGAGACCGAATTCACTTGATCTCGTTCTGGATCTCGACGTGCCGACTGAACTTGTGTTGAAGCGTTTGTCATCGAGGAGGGTCTGCTCCACCTGCGGGGCCAACTACTCTCTTGAGTCGCCTCCCAAGCTGAACTGGACCTGTGATTTGTGCGGTGGCGAGGTGGTCCAGAGGCGAGATGACACCGAAACCGCCATTCGTCGCAGACTCGACCTCTATGAAGAGTCCACCGCGCCTTTGCTTGAGTTCTATTCCGAGAGAAATCTGCTGGCCGTGGTCAATGGTGTGGGTACCCCGGACGAAGTCATGGATAGGCTTGTTAAGGTTGTAGAAATGGCACGAGATCGCAAGAAGTAGCCGTATCCCTGACTATTTGAACTTGGATTTGGAGACGTGTGAGGCGCAATAGCGAAGAAATAGCCAAAATGCGCAAAGCGGGCAAGGTCGTTGTCGAGATCAAAGAGCGCACAATGGATATGGTGCGGCCCGGCATAACAACCTTGGAGCTGGACCAGGTGTCGCGAGAAGTGTTGGAAAAGCGCGGTGCGAAGTCGAATTTTCTCAACTACCACGGCTTTCCAGCCACCATCTGCACTTCTCCAAATTCTATGATCGTTCATGGGATTCCGGGAAGTTACATGCTAGAAGAAGGGGACATCATATCGATTGATTGTGGTGCAATCATCGATGGTTACCACGGCGACTCCGCATATACAATGGGGGTCGGCAAGATATCAAAGGTTGCGCAGCATCTACTCGATGTCACTGAGCGGTCTCTTATGTCGGCGGTAGACGTGATGGTTGAGGGTAACCGGCTTCACGATATAGGACGAGTTGTGGAGAAGATTGTGGAGGCAGAAGGGTTCAGTGTGGTGAGGGAATACGTTGGGCATGGTATAGGAACGGCCATGCACGAGCCACCCAGTGTACCAAACTACTGGCCTGGTAATGCCGGACCCAAGCTGAAGGTTGGGAATGTCTTTGCGGTGGAGCCGATGGTGAATGTCGGAGGACCTGAGACCGTCACTCTGGACGACGGTTGGAGTGTGGTGACGGCGGATGGGTCACTATCGGCTCACTTTGAACATACGATCGCAATTCTGGAAAATGGCCCAGAAATCCTCACGATTTGAAGTTGGCGCGATGGTCGAGGCGATTTCAGGCTCGGAAGAGTCCAAAAGCGATTGCATGGCAGGCATAATGCGCTGCACCAACTAATATAATGGTTCCTCGGATCTTTGGTAGAGCCTTGCCTTGCCTGGGTAAAATCAGGGTCTGATAATCGGACCAAGTCGAGTGTTTCGCTAATTCTATTAGTGAACATTTCGCGCAATTTGAATAAGTGTATCGGAGAATTCCTGCAGTGGTGGGATGTTGTTTTAGGAGGGTGAGCTGACCAAGCCCAAGGAAGATGTGATCGTTTTGGAAGGGACCGTGATAGAGCCCTTGCCGAATGCAATGTTCCGTGTCGAGCTTGAGAATGGACATAAGGTGCTTGCACATAGTTCCGGGAAGATGCGTATGCATCGTATCCGTATACTGCCAGGCGATAAAGTCCAGATTGAACTTACTCCTTACGACCTCACTCGAGGAAGAATTACGTACCGATATAAGTAAAGGTCCAAGAACCGACCAGGTTCCAATGGAGAATCCCGACTGATCAGGGGAAAAAGTTGAAGGTTAGAGCTAGCGTTAAGACAATTTGTGAAAAGTGCAAGGTGATCCGCCGCCACGGGCGAGTTCAGGTCATTTGCGAAAATCCACGACACAAGCAACGGCAGGGTTGATAAATGGCACGTATAGCCGGAGTAGACATTCCAAGGGAGAAGAGGTTGGAGATCGCTCTGACCTACATCTTTGGAGTGGGTTTGACCACCTCTCAGAAGATTTGTGAAGCAACAGGAGTGGATCCCAACACGCGGGTAAGGGACCTCACCGATGAAGAAGTAGTGAAGCTTAGGTCTTGGATAGATGCCAATCTCAAAGTAGAGGGTGATCTAAGAAGAGACGTAGCCCAAGACATTAAGCGGAAGATGGAGATCGCATCTTACCAGGGTTTGCGCCATCGCAAGGGGCTGCCGGTTCGAGGTCAGAGAACTCACACGAATGCAAGAACGCGTAAGGGTCCGAAGAAGACCGTTGCTGGTAAGAAGAAGGTACGTAAGTAATGGCTAAGACCAAGCCGGGAGGCAGGCGTCCCAGAAGACGCGATAGGAAGAACGTTGCGTATGGGGTTGCCCATATTCACTCATCCTTCAATAACACAATTGTATCGATAACTGATCAAGAGGGCAACGTGCTCGCGTGGGCCAGCGCTGGGAACGTGGGGTTCAAGGGATCTAGGAAGTCCACTCCATTTGCCGCTCAGCTGGCTGCTGAGGCTTGCGCCAAGAGGGCGATGGAACATGGCGTTCGTCATGTCGACGTGTTGCTGAAAGGGCCAGGCTCCGGCAGGGACACGGCACACCGCGCAATTGCAAACTCTGGCATTGAAATCAAATCGATCAAGGATGTTACTCCAGTTCCCCATAACGGCTGTCGCCCCAAGAAGCGCCGTAGGGTCTAGTCCGAGAAAGGAAGCAAGTGGCTCGTTATACCGGACCAGTGTGCCGTCTCTGCAGAAGAGAGAAGATGAAGCTTTATTTGAAAGGCCCTAAGTGTGACTCTTCAAAGTGTCCAATGGAGTCTCGTCCGTTCCCTCCGGGTGTTCACGGGCGTGAGCGTAGCCGCCAGGGTTCAGAGTACCTGACCCAGCTGCGTGAGAAGCAGAAGGCACGAAGAATTTACGGTGTTTTGGAGAAGCAATTCGTCAATACCTACAAAGAAGCAAACCGTCAGCACGGAATCACTGGTGAGAACCTGTTGACGATGCTGGAGTTGCGTATAGATAATGTCGTATTTCGTACAGGATGGGCATCGTCAAGATCCCAGGCCCGTCAATTTGTACGCCATGGTCTTGTAAGAGTCAATGGCCGACGGGTGACGATTCCTTCGCTCCGTGTTCGCAAGGGCGATATCGTTACTCTGATTGAAAAGGCTCGAGAATACATTGTTGTAGTTCACAACCGTGACACTATTAGTCGGCAGGTTCCGGGATGGCTGGAGCTGAGTGCTGATGGTTTTGGAGCCACCGTTCTCAATCCGCCATTGCGTGAGCACATCGATGTTCCCGTCCGTGAGCAGCTCATCGTTGAGCTTTACTCCAAATAGACGATCTAAGGAGATACGTTGCTCTTTATTCAGAGACCTTCTGTTGAGGAATTGGGAGAACAAATTGGCAATCGCCAGAAGTTCGCAATTGGTCCGCTAGAGCCCGGCTTTGGCCACACCATTGGCAACTCACTGCGCCGTGCTCTGCTGTCTTCGATTCCAGGAGCGGCTTTAACCCAGGTGCGCTTCGACGAAGCCTTGCATGAGTTCACCACGCTCCCAGGCGTCAAGGAGGATATTACTGACATCATTCTGAACCTCAAGGACATCGTTTTCCGGAGTTACTCAGAGGAGCCAGTCACAATTCGTTTGGATGTCAGAGGTCCTGGCGTTGTACGTGCGGGAGACTTCCAACTTTCTTCGGATGTCGAGATTATGAATCCGGATCTCTCGTTGGCGACGCTGTCAGCGAAGGGCCGTTTGGCATTGGATGCGACTGTCGACAGAGGCCGTGGTTACCGTTCTGCTGAAAAGAACAAGACGTCGTCTGTGATTGGTGTTATTCCGATTGATTCCATATTCTCACCGATTCGCAGAGTCATGATCACAGTTGAGCCAACCCGTGTCGAGCAGTCCAAGGACTACGATATGCTTATCCTGGACATTGAGAGTGACGGCTCGATCACCCCTCTAGAGTCTTTGGCATCCGCAGGTGACACACTTAGGACGCTGTTTGGCGTGATAGCGGAGATGAGCGAGAACCCAATGGGTCTTGAACTTTCTGAGATCGTTGAGGAAGAAGAGATCTCACCGGATCTCAGTTTGCCGATCGAAGAACTTGATCTCACTGAGAGGCCTCGAAACTGTCTGAAGAGAGCGCAGATCAATACTATTGGGGAGCTGATTTTGCGAACCGCCGATGACCTACTTTCTATTACAAACTTCGGTCAGAAGTCGTTGGATGAGGTAACTTCGCGGCTCCAAGAGCGTGGGCTTCTTCTAAAGAGTAAGGATTAGATATGCCGGGACGTCCAAAGAAAGGTCGCCGATTTGGTGGCGACTCTCAACATCAAAAAGCAATTATGGCTAATCTAGCGGCTTCTTTATTTGCAGCTGAGTCGATCGTCACTACCGAGGCGAAGGCAAAGGCGCTGCGGCCGGTTGCTGAAAAGCTGATTACAAAAGCCAAGAGCGGTGGTTTGCACAACCACCGTTTGGTGATGGCATTTCTGAGAGACAAGGACATGGCGCACAAGCTCTTCGAGGAGATTGGCCCACGTTACGAGGGTCGCCCTGGTGGTTATACTCGGGTCCTCAAGCTGGGCACTCGTAATGGCGATAACGCGGCCATGGCGGTCATCGAACTGGTGTGATTGATGTCATAGAGCCTTCAGGGATCCGTGTCTCTGGCCCGAGTGGCCAGGGCACGGATTCGTTGCGTTCTGGAGCTTTGATTGTTGGTGCCATTGTTTCTTACATCGGGACCGGATTTTCCGGCTTTGCATTTCAAGAGGGGCAATTCACCGTGGCCGGCGAACTGCTGAAAGCCGTTGAGGTCTGTACCGGTGAGCGGCCTAGGCTCAGTGTGGCCGGCAGAACAGACGCCGGAGTCCATGCTCGGGCACAGGTAATATCCTTTCCCCTTAATGATGCGGAAAGGTTTTCTTCTGACCGGTTTGTAAAGTCGATGAACTCCCTTATGGATAAGCGGATATCGATGCGTGCCGCATGGATTGCCGATGAGGGCTTTCACGCCAGGTTTTCCGCCCGTTATCGTAAGTATCGGTACCGCTTCGTTATTGGTTCGACCCGGGATCCATTTATCGGTCCCACAAGTTGGTTGGTAGGAGATGTTCTCGATGTTGCGAAGATGCGTGAAGGATCTCGTTTCCTCCTGGGCGAGCATGATTTTTCCAGTTTCTGCCGCAAAGATCCTGATGGCGCCTCTCTGACTCGCAGGGTTGACGAGGTTGTGTTTGAGGAGTCGGCTGGGATGCTTGATTTCTGGATTACCGCCTCTTCATTTTGCCATCAGATGGTTAGGTCAATTGTGGGACTGTTGTATCAAGTGGGGACATCAAAGGTGACTCCCGCATATGTTGGAATGGCGCTCAATGCAAAAGACCGCTCTTGGGTAAAGATGCTGGCACCAGCTTCTGGCCTTACGCTGTGGGAAGTCGGTTACGATGTTGGAGTATTGCCACAGTGGAGTTGACAAACAAATATAACCAGCCTTAGTGCTGGTGTTCTGAGATAATCCGGTATTATTGAATACCGTGTCGAAATTCTGCCGTTCTGTAGTATCGGCTGAAAAGGATATGTCCTTTCGACGAAGTTTCCAGTTTTCATGCGAGGAATTTATGCGTACCTACTCGACTAAGCCAGCAGACATAAAGCGCGTATGGCACCTTATTGATGCCGAGGACCTTGTCCTCGGCCGATTGAGCACGGTTGCCGCAAGTTTGCTGCGCGGTAAGCACAAGGCCATCTATGCTCCGCACCTTGACACCGGCGATTATGTGATCGTGGTGAACGCTGCCAAGGTCACAATGACCTCAAGCAAGGCCGAGAGAAAGTTTGACTACCGTCACTCGGGATATCCCGGCGCCCTCACCGTAACGAGTTACTCAGATCTGCTGGCGACAAAGCCGGAGTTCGTCGTAGAGAAGTCGATAAAGGGCATGCTTCCTCATAACCGTCTTGGCCGGGCCATGGCGAAAAAGTTAAAGGTCTATTCTGGACCAACGCATCCGCATGCAGCCCAGGAACCTGTTCCGTTTGTAATTTCCAATGCCCGCAAGGTCTCGTAAGGATGAAAATTAGATGCCCACGCCATTAACACAGTCAACTGGACGGCGCAAAGAGGCGATCGCCCGTGTTCGCCTTCGCACAGGAACCGGTGTAATCACTATTAACAAGAGGCCAATCGAGGAGTACTTCCCATCTTTAGCCCAGCGCAATCTCGCGACTGAGCCACTGCGGGTTGCCAATGTCACGGGAAACTATGACGTTGACGCCACTATCGATGGTGGTGGACTGTCTGGACAGGCGGGTGCACTTCGACTTGGAATTGCGCGTGGAATTATCGAACTTTCTCCTGAGCTGCGTGTGACCTTGAAGAGGGCCGGATTTCTCACCAGAGATGCCCGTGAGAAGGAGTCCAAGAAGTATGGCCTGAAGAAGGCGAGGAAGGCTCCGCAGTACTCCAAGAGATAATCCAGAGATGCTCGAATTCGGAACGGATGGAGTTAGAGGCAGAGCGAACCAGGAGTTGACTCCTGAGTTCGCTCTTTCCTTTGGGCGGGCGTTGGCCGGAGTGTTCCAGCCAAAGACTGTGATCATTGGACGTGACACCAGAGTTTCAGGGGCGATGCTTTCAAGTGCACTGGCAAGCGGGCTGAGTTCGTCAGGAGTGTCGGTTGTGGATCTGGGTGTGATGCCCACACCCGGTGTAGCCCATATTTCGGCCAAACGGGGTGTGGCGGGCATTGTGATTTCGGCATCCCACAATCCCTACGAGGACAACGGGATCAAAGTCTTTGCCCCCGGCGGACTGAAGCTCGAAGATGAAATTGAGATGCAGATTCACTCGCTCATCCTTTCTGGCAACTTCAATCCCGCGACAAGCGAGGTCGGCGAGATCGTTCATGACGCGACCGCTCTGGACGAGTACACTTCGTATCTTCTTTCACACTGTCGCGTGTCGGAGTCAAGACGACTAAAGGCGGTAATCGACTGCTCAAACGGAGCCGCGGTATCCGTCGCTCCGGGATTGTTTTCGACTCTGAACCTCGACGTCCAGTTCATCGGGGTCACTCCCGATGGGAGGAACATCAACAAGGACTGCGGATCTGTTTATCCTGAACTTCTGATTGAGACAGTGAGGGAACGACAAGCTGATCTGGGCATCGCACTTGATGGGGATGCCGACCGAATGTTGGCTGTGGACTCTGATGGCAATTTGATCGATGGTGACCAGTTGATGGCAATATTTGCGCTTGATCTCAAAGAGAGGTTCAAGCTTGTTGGTGATTCTGTCGTAATTACCGTTATGACCAACCTCGGATTTCGTCAGGCTATGGCAGAAAACGGCATTCAGGTTATTGAGACTCAAGTGGGTGACCGGTATGTCCTCAAAGCCCTTGAGGAACATAAACTGGTATTTGGTGGTGAGCAGTCGGGTCATATTATTTTCCGCAACCTGGCGACCACCGGAGACGGACTTTTAAGTGCTGTCATGCTGGTAGAGTTGATCAGTCGAAAGCGAAGGTCACTCGGGGAGTTGGCGGCGCAGGCGATGTCGAAGTTACCTCAATCGATGGTGTCTATGGAGTTCGAGGATCCCAAGAGAATTAATCAAATACCTGGGCTTTCCGAATTGATTAGTGCGCTGGAAGTGTCTTTGGAAGGTACTGGACGGATTCTCGTCCGTCCAAGTGGTACTGAGGCAAAAGTGAGGGTTATGGCGGAGGCTACAACCAGGGAGATGGCAGATAAGGTCGTGGCTGAGATATGTCAGTACCTGAAGCAGCACCGATAAGTCACCGCCCAGGCCCTTAGCGGACCTACTCAACCGGTACTATCCGCTGCGATACTGAGTTGGAAAACCCTAGACTTGGTCCCATGTGCGGAATTATTGGTTCCACTGGCGAAGCGGCAAGTTTAAACGACCTGGTAGAAGGATTATCCCGGTTGGAATATCGGGGCTATGACTCCGCAGGTATTGTCGTGAGCAGATCTGACGGCACTTTGGACAGGATACGTGCTGTGGATGGAACATCCTCTCTAAAACTCCTGGCGGAACTGGCTAAAGACAGAGCCGATGGTTACATTGCTGGTCTGGGGCACACTCGCTGGGCGACGCATGGAAGAGTGACCACCGACAACGCCCACCCTCATTTTGATTGCTCAGGTGTTATTGGAGTTGTCCACAACGGCATAGTTGAGAATTTTCGAGAGTTGAAGGCCGAACTGGAGCAGGCTGGGCACGTGTTCAGTTCGCAAACGGACACCGAGGTGATCGCCCACCTTCTCGAGGGCTACCGGAGGGAGGGTTTAACGCTTACAGAGGCTGTCACCGCCTCGATGTCTCTGCTGCGAGGTGCGATGTCATTTGTGGCAATAGATGCTTCTGAGCCCAAGATACTTGTGGCCACAAAACGTATGGCTCCTCTGGTTGTCGGATCCGGCCAAGGGGTGAA
>JAJYDM010000014.1 GCA_021777475.1 Actinomycetes bacterium
CGCACAGAAGGTTCCAGAGATTTCAGCCAGTCCCGTGGACGCAGCGACCGCTATGGCGGCGAAGGCCGTCCTCCCCGTGAGCGCACAGAAGGTTCCAGAGATTTCAGGAAATCAAGAGAGCCTTCAAGAGAGTCTTCGCCAAGGGGAGATAAAGGTCGGTCAGTCCGTATTCCAAAGACGTGGGGAGCTCTTTCGCGTAGGGGAGCTGTCAAGGCCGTTGATTTCAGAGAGGATAGAAATGTAGGTGACTTCTCAAGATCACGCACAACCCAGCCACCTGCGCCATTCGTACCAGAGGGATTTCTGCAAGTAGATGAGGCCGAGCCTACTGCTAAGGCAGCAGGCTCTAATTCACGCAAAGCTCCAGCGCGCGTACGTGCGGTGAATGAGGTGATTGATAAAGAGATCACTCGCACCATGACGGCTGCAAAAAGGACCAAACTGCAGCGTCTCTTTGCTTCCGCTGTGGAGTCATACGAAAAGGACCGTTACCAAGAGGCTAAACGCATGTTGGAAGAGGTGCTCACCGTCGCTCCTGACTCGTTGTCAACTCAGGAGCTGTATGGGCTGGCCTTATACCGCCTAGGTCAATGGAGTGCCTGCGTCAAGGTACTTGAAAGCTTTAGCGATAAATCTGGCTCGTTTGATCAGTATCCCGTTATCGCAGATTCCTACAGGGCACTTAAACGCTACAAGGATGTCGACCGGATATGGACTGAGCTGGCAGCAGCGTCACCCTCCGCCGAAGTCATGGGCGAGGGCCGGATCGTCATCGCAGGCGCAGCAGCCGATCAAGGAAATCTGTCCAAAGCTATTTCAATTTTGGAGCGTTCGCTTGCGGTGAGGAGAAAGCCAAGATTTGTTGACCTGCGTCAGTGGTACGTATTGGCAGACCTGTACGAGCGGGCAGGTGAAATTAGCCATGCAAGATCATTATTTTCTCGAATTATCGAGCATGATGCTGATTTTTTTGATGTGGCGGAGAGACTGTCTGATCTAGGCTAGGTGCGTCAAACTTGTACGTTCGAGGCCCTGAGGTTGTCGAGCGACCTGCGTATTTTGTGGGTGATTCCATAAGGAGATGGCAGTGGGTATTGATCTGGAGCAGCTTCTTGGTGATGAGTCGAAGACCCTTTTGTCACACAATTGCGACACGGTTAAGTCAAACGAACTGACTTTACCAGGTCCGGATTTTGTGGATAGGGTTTTTCTGGATACGGATCGGCCGATACAAGCCATAAAGTCGCTTGCGCAGCTTTACAACACAGGCAGACTCGCTGGCACGGGATATTTGTCAATCTTGCCTGTTGACCAGGGAATCGAACATTCCGCAGCAGCCTCTTTTGCCAAGAACCCCACGTATTTTGACCCGAAGAACCTTATTGAACTGGCGCTTGACGCACAGTGTTCGGCAATTGCGACGACCCTTGGCGGGTTGGGGATTGTCGCCAGGCGTTATGCCCACAGGATTCCCTTTATCGTGAAGATTAATCACAACGAGCTGCTAACCTATCCCGCCAAGGCGGATCAGATCATGTTCAGTTCTGTTCGGCAGGCCCTGGATCTTGGTGCTTCCGGAATTGGAGCAACCGTATACTTTGGTTCTGACGGGGCTACCAGGCAGATTCAGGAGGTGTCGGCCGCATTTGCCGAGGCACACCGCCTTGGCATGTTCACCGTTCTCTGGTGCTACCTGAGGAATCCTGCATTCAAGACGGATTTGGCGGATTACCACGTTGCCGCAGACCTGACTGGTCAGGCCAATCACCTTGGAGTCACCATCGAGGCGGATCTAATCAAACAAAAGCTGCCGGAGACTAACGGCGGATACAATGCCCTGAAATTCGGCCGGACCGATAAGCTCGTCTACGAAAAGTTGACTACCGACCACCCTGTCGATCTTACGAGATGGCAGGTGGTGAACTGCTATGCGGGACGTATCGGGCTGATCAACTCTGGTGGCGAGTCAAAGGGCGAATCGGATCTGGCTGAAGTAGTTCGCACCGCCGTCATCAATAAGCGGGCCGGAGGGCAGGGACTGATAGTTGGTCGCAAGGCGTTTCAGCGTTCGCGTGCCGAAGGAGTGGCTCTCATCCAGGCAATTCAGGATGTATATCTTGACCAATCGGTCACCATTGCTTAGCGATCGAAATGAGATGCTGTGGCCTTAAGTTTTTTTGAGTGAGGACAGTCTGGATTTTAGAGGTGGAGCCGATCTCCGAATATGAGCCCGGGCAGTGGTTTAGGGTAGAACATAGTTGATTTGGGAGGTAGTGGGCTCTTGCTGAGTGCTGCCAGTCGGATCTGGTCAAGGGTCAGAGGTCGGTTAACCAATCCTATCTTGGTTGGATCGGAATTGACCCGTTCTCTCAGTTTCTCGATGTCGGTGAAGTACTGAGTTGATCTTGCCCCCACCACCTTGGCGATCGTTTGGGACAATACTGCGTCATTTGTCTGCTTGTCTCCATCGAATTGGTTGACCGTGAAGGCGCTTTTGCGAAAGAGCACAACCAGCGCATGGGCATCATGAAAGGAGGTATCTGAAGTATTCCCGTACCGCTTGACATTGAAGTTTTGCTGGAGCCTCGTCATGACTTCGTCATTTTCCAGCTGTGTCTTGAAACACCTGTGGATCGGACGGATTTCAGCTTGCAACGAGTCAAAGTCGGTCACAAAGCAGGGTAGTCGAACGGTGTTTCCGGTATGTGCCATTGCGAGCCTCTTGTAGGCCCGCGCGATCCTGTGGTGGCCGTCGGCAATGATGAGTTGGGAATGCCCAACGGCGGATTTGATTCTAAGCTGATCTTCTTTTGCGGTTATCTGCCAAATTTTGTGGGTTGTTCCGGAGCCGTCAATCACCGATGAGAGGCTTTGCCCCCTTTTAATTGTGTCAGCTTTGATCAAATTTTGAATTGAGATTCCCCAGACTGGCCCAGTTCCTGGCCGAGAGATTGTCGAGTTGAAGTCGTCAGAGGTCATTTCAGTTCCAGAGGCAATGGTATGCTCGTGTGCCAGAAGATGGTCGCTCGAAGATGGGTCCACGTTGTTAGCATAGAAATCCGGAGAATGGTGATCGGAATGGCTCAGCTCAAGTATTCCAAAGACACCTTCAAACTGCCGTAAATTTCCGCTGAGGTCCCGGAAAACCATCTGATAAAGGTAGAAACCGATGTCCTTATCACGAACCAGTTCTCCGAGTACGGGCAGTACTGGGGGCGAAGCGAGCTTTTCGGGGCCCACAATTGTTGTGTCATAGCGGTATGATGCCAGTGGCATGAATCTGTGCAAGGAACTTTGCTTCCACATAGTGTTGAATTTATAGATGAGAAGTTAGCATCTAGTTGATCGAAAAAGGTAGTGGAGTCGCTTTGAATTGGATTTTGGATTTAGATGGTGTCGTTTGGCGCGGCAATCAGATAATTGAAGGATCTTCTGAGGCGATCCAACGTTTAAACGCACTGGGGCAGAGTGTTTATTTCGTAACAAACAACTCTCTGCTCACTCCGTCTGAGTACGTGTTGAAGATGGACTCATTTGGAATAATTGCCGAGGAGAAGCGGATTTTCACTTCGGGGATGGCTGCTGCGTCGATGCTTGAACCAAGTGACAAGGTTTATCTGATTGGTGGTGGAAACGGCCTTCGGGAGGCTGTCGAGAGTCGTGGAATTGAGCTGGTTGATGATCCGGATGCGGTCGACGCAGTGGTTCTCGGATGGGATCCCGGGATCACCTTTGAGAAGATAACTCTGGCGATGAGGGCCATCAGGGGAGGAGCTCGCTACATTGCTACCAACGCCGATCCAACCTATCCAAACCCAGATGGGCTTTTGCCTGGTACTGGTTGTCTTGCGGCCGCAGTCTCGATCGCAGCGGGTGTCGAGCCCCTGTACGCAGGAAAACCCAATCCAGCAATTGTTTCTCTGATTAAACCTTTTCTTTCCGGAGATGACGTGATGGTTGGAGACCGGCTGACTACTGATGGTAAGTTTGCACGGGTGCTTGGAGTCCATTTCGGCTTGGTCTTGACTGGCGTGAATGAGCCTTACAGCTCCTCTGACGTCGCGCAATCAACTACCATTTCGAAGAACCTTTTATCCCTAGTGACGATATTCAAAGAAATGGCTGAGTTGCCTAATGGTGACTTCACCAGGTAGCGGGTAGACGTGACTCTGGGAGGGATTCATATGAAGACTAAAGAGGTTGTTCTCCTCAAGCGGCCCATCGGAGCACCCGTTCTTACCGATTTTGGAATACGGGAGGCCGATGTGGACGGTCCGGACGATAGCGAAGTTCTTGTCAGGGTTCTCTGGCTTTCGGTCGATCCTTATATGCGCGGGCGGATGAGCGGGGTTAAGTCCTATATTGCGCCATTCGAAGAGGATAAACCTCTAAACGGTGGCGGTATCGGGCAGGTAATAGCATCCAGAGTGCCATCGCTCAAGACCGGGGACTTCGTCCTTGGAAATTTCACATGGAGCGAATATGATACGATACCCGGTTCGCACCTTCAGAAGCTGGACGCCGATCAGGCCCCACTATCTGCGCATCTGGGAGTTTTGGGAATGCCCGGCTTAACCGCATTTGTCGGCCTAAGGAGAATCGGCGGACTCAAGCCCTCCGACACGGTGTTCATTTCTGCAGCGGCGGGTGCTGTTGGTTCGGTAGCCGGCCAGATCGCGAAGTTATCGGGTGCAACGGTAATTGGTTCGGCTGGTTCCGATGAGAAAGTCGCCTCTATTCTGGCAAAAGGTTTCGATCGCGCCTTCAATTATAAAAAGGTATCGGTTTCCCAGGCTCTCAGGGAGGCTGCGCCAGACGGGTTGGACCTGTACTTTGACAATGTCGGCGGCGAGCATCTTCATGGGGCTATTGCCCATATGGCCAATTTCGGACGAATAGTCATGTGTGGTGCAATTTCCCAGTACAACCTTACCAAGCCGGCACCTGGGCCGTCCAACCTGTCGCTGGTGGTATCTCGAAGGTTGACAGTTAAGGGCTTCATAGTCTCTGATCACAACGATCTGCAGGAGTCTTTTCTTGCCGAGGCAACCGGTTGGATAAGACATGGCAAGCTGGTTTACGACGAGACAATAAGAAATGGTCTTGAGTCAGCACCCATGGCCTTCATTGAACTTTTGGAAGGGGCAAATTTAGGGAAGATGCTTGTCAAGGTGGCGGAGCCGGTCTAGCCGCAGTTAGACCTCGCGAATGTGGCGCAGGCGGGTTGGTGCTGGTCCGCAGAAATGCACTTGGATCTGGCTTGATCAGGTGGAATCTAAGAGAAATCTAATTGTTGGCTAACCTTAGACTTGATGTTGGGTTGTGAGAATAGATCAGTCGAGGGTGCGGGAGATCGCCATGTCCTATAAATCAGTTCTGCCGCTCAGGCTAGTGTGGCTTGGCGCCGGGTTGATGGCTATGGTAAGTCTCTATATTGCCTTTTCTGGTTATGGAGTACCGGGGGGAACACAGGCTAACTCCGTGGAGCCAAGCGTGGCGATATTGTCCAAGCCGGTGACCTCGACCATGTTGTCTTCGTTACCCTCTGGCACCGGTTCAGCTGGTGCTGCTAGCAAGCTCATCGAGATCACGTCGTCTTCCCCGGTTCTCAATTATGCGGAAGATTCAAGACAGCTAACCGAGGTTAAAACCACTGACAGCGCCGCAGTTTCGGAAGACTCGTCCACTAGTACTACAGCAGCTTCGGCTTCAGCGACAGCTGGATCTGAGAATAAAAACACTGAGATGAGTCCCGTAACCACCCAAGTCAGTGGAGGCTCCTCAAACGACGTACACTCGGTGTCGCCGACGCAGCCATCGTCGACCGACCAGACTTCGCCGATAGCATCATCTACAACGACAACCACAACTACAACATCAGCCACTGTGGTTAGAAGCGACGGGGGAGCCTCCAAGTCCGGTGATGATAATTAGGTGTCTGCTTTGGTACACGGTACGATACGGCGTTTAGAAGGCAGGCGGATTGACGGTGGCATGCGGCCGGGCGCGTCTGACACTACTTGCACCTTCGAGTCAGGGTAGCAAGTGTTGAAGCGCACACAAATTCGCACCCGTATTCTCTCAACTGTGACCCGGTTGATGTTGATCTATGCCGTCATTTCCGCGGTAGCAATGGGTCTTGTTCTAACTCAGGTCATGAGGACATACGCGTCCCATGCCAAAAGCGTGATTATTTCTGACCTCGGTGGGGAGGTGCCAGAATTTGCCAGTGCGGCCAATCTGCGGCCAGCCAATGAGGGTCTTTTCACCTTCGCGCGGGCGTATCTGGCCTCTCATATAGTCACCAATCAGCACATTTTATTCATTGATATATTCGGTAACACTGTGCTGGGATCTGCCAATTCATCTCAGGTTATCGGTCTGAAGGAAGTTTCTGCCTTCCTGGCCAATCCTCCTAAGTCGACTACCTTCCTTACGGAAAGTCTGAAGTCGACGCCATATCTTGTGATGGGGTCTCCGATCGTGGTCGGAGGAAAAGTCGTGGGATCGTTGGTTGGAGTGACAAGCCTCTTAGAGCTTCAGAAGCAAGAGGGTCAGGTCCTCCTGCTCGCCGGAATGGAAGCCCTAGTGGCTCTGTTGTTTTCCATTGCCGCTGGATATTTCCTATTGAGACGCGTCATGCGTGCAGTCGGCAAGGTGACCGAAACAGCCGTTGAAATATCCAGGGGGAACCTCGACAGGCGCATAGACTTTGGTGGCCAATCTGATGAGGTCGGTCGACTGGCCCTGGCATTCGACGAGATGATATCGCGTATCAGTCAAACCATGGACTCGCAACGCAGACTACTGGCGGATGTTTCTCATCAGTTGAAGACACCGCTAACCGTAATAAGGGGAAATCTCGAACTCATGAGTCGCAGCAAGGAGTTCGACAAGGCGGAGTTGGACGAGGTGATAGGGGTAGTCATTTCGGAGACTGATTACATGAAAACCATGATTGATGGTCTGCTGATGCTGGAACGGATGAACGAGGGCGGTTCGCTGAACGAAACCCAGGTAGATCTTAGGAGCTTCATTTCCGACGTTTTTACTAGCGCTCTTACTCTTGGCAAGAGAGAATGGCATCTTGGAGACGTCCCGGAGCTGTCAGTATGGATAGACGGACCAAAAGTCAGGGGCGCCTTGTTGAATCTGCTGGACAATGCCGAAAAGGCAACCGACGAAGCCGGCATGATCTCGCTTGAAGTCGTAATCAGCAACGGTTATTTGGACATGTCTGTGACTGATACCGGAGTTGGAATAGAACCTCAGCAACTTCACATGATTTTTGAGAGGTTTGAACGCGGAACAAGCCGCGACCAGAGGGGGGCTGGACTTGGTCTCGCAATCGTTGAGGCGGTGGCCAAGGCACACGAGGGTACGGTTAAGGTCGATTCAGTCCTTGGCGGTGGGAGTACATTCACAATGAGATTTCCGAGTACAAGGATCGTTAAAGGAAATTAGGGAGATCGGGTATGAACATCGTAATAGTTGAGGACGATGTCAAGATTGCTAGCTTTTTAGCCAAAGGCTTGAAAGCTGAGGGATATGCCACAATGACGATTTCAGATGGTGACGAAGCTCTCAGGGTGGTTCCAGCCATGGGAAACGACGTTGATTTGGTCCTTTTGGATCTTTCTCTTCCCGGCAAAGATGGGAAGGTGGTACTGACCTCCTGGAGAGCGAAGAAGTTTAACCGCCCGGTCATCATCTTGACCGCAAGGGACGACACTACGGACAAAATCGATGGACTAGACGCCGGTGCTAACGATTACGTCACAAAACCTTTTTCATTTGCGGAGTTGCTGGCTCGCATTAGGGCAGCTCTGAGGGGCGCGGACCAGACCTCGGCCACCCTTCTACAGGTGCTGGACCTCAATTTGGACCTCGTGACGAAAGTTGCCTGGCGTGATGGCACCCGTATAGATCTGGCACCGAAGGAGTGGGCTTTGCTGGAGCTTTTCATGCGTAGCCCGAACCAGGTTCTTTCGAGAATGCAGATTCTAAATCACGTGTGGGACTACTCTTTCGATCCTGGCAGCAACATCGTCGATGTTTACGTCGGTTATTTGCGCAAGAAGATAAATTTTTCTGGAAAGACTGAACTGCTTCAGACTATCAGAGGAGCCGGTTACCGTTTTCTTCCCCCGCAATATCAGTCAGCGCCCTCGGTTTAATATCGACAAGGAGTTGTCTGTAAACCAACTCCCTTGTTGGCGGTGTAGATCTCGGTCGGTCCAGCAATCAGGGTCTGTAGACGTTGAAGCTTTCAAGGCTGCAATTCCCTTCCCTACGTAAGTAGGTCAAGACCGCTTGACATGGGCGGACGACATGGACTGATCGGAGACTGTTGGTTCCCACAATTGGTCTTTCTAATCCCAAGGACTGCTTCTCCTACTGGTACTACGCAGTACCAAGTCGATCGGAAGTGCCTGGTCCATGATGCCTATATTCCTTCGGCACAGTTTTTGGTTCTCACAACCGCAGGGGAGGTCGTCTTAGGCGACATTGCGAACTCGGGGCAGCCTCCGATTATTGGAAAGGAGATGAGGAGGTTTGTGATAGGTGGCGCTGCCATTCATCTCAAGTGTGGCGCACCTAACCCTGGATCGATGGCATTGGTTGCTTAGGCTGGGGGGCCTCCGACATTTCCGGTGGAAGCAGGCCACTAGACGGACGACAGGATCATCACAGGGCGTTCTTCCCGGTGGTCAGAACTGGGGAAACATTCGCGCTTGGGAGCGCGTTGAGTGCATTGATGAAACTTCTCAGACGTCCCCTCGAGGAATGATTGAATTCCATGGCCAATCTGAATAGGTCCAGACTGTCGCCGTCGGCAATCTCTTGAGTCGTTGGATCGGTTTTTTCGATTGCTCCAACCTCGCAGATGTCCGGAAATTCCTCGTTCAGCTGTTTCAGCTCTTCGTCCGTGACACAGTAGGCGGTGCGTACAAGTAGACGGGTGCCAACAAATCTGAGACTGCGAAAGTTTCGATAGAAACTTACAATTTCGTCGACTGCCGCGCCTACGCTTTGGGTAATCAGATAAAGAGCCTGATCTGGTGGAGACACAAGGCCCCTTGACACTACCTCCTGGATTAGAAATTTTTCCCATTCTTTCCAGTAGCTGCCTCCCTCTGCGTCCAAGAGAACGACCGGTGCAGGCTGTGCCTTGCCGGTCTGGATAAGCGTTAATAGCTCGAAAGCCTCGTCCAGAGTGCCAAAACCTCCAGGCATGATCACGAATCCATCAGACTGCTTGACCAGCATCACCTTTCGGGTGAAGAAGTACTTCATCTGCACAAGCTTGGGATCATTGGCAATGACTGGGTTCGGGAACTGCTCATGGGGGAGCTTGATATTGACACCAAAGCTCATTTCGGGTCCAGCACCTTCGAGGCCTGCCTGCATTATGCCCTGACCGGCGCCTGTGACAGTCATCCAGCCCAAGGCCGCGAGTCTGCGCGCCACTTCCCTCGCAACGGCATAGGCGGGATCAGATTGAGTTGTGCGGGCTGATCCGAAGAGTGTGATTTTTCGTTTATGTTGGTATGGCTCAAAAACCTTGTATGCACTCGCGAGTTCACGCAGCGAGTCGGATGCAATTTTGAGATCCAGTCGCTGAAAATCTGAACCGGCCATTGCGATGGCGGTCGTGAGCAGGTGTCGGAGAACGTCACGGTTATTCTCGACCTCCAACTGGTCAAGGATCTGTACGGCAATGAGTTCGAATGGGTCTGGCTCGAATGACTTCTCGGTCACTTCTCTCCTAAATACAAAGATGCTAATTATTTTTAATCCTATATTTCCCGTTGCGATTTATTGGTTTATGAAGCTCACACGGGTTGATAAAGGGTGGTGCGCTGCGCAAGTGGACGGCCAAGCGGTTCGACCAGGGACTCGAAGTCCTCCCTAGTGAGTTCTTGCCCATGTATGCCGCCGGCAGCTCTGGAGATGTTCTCACCCATGAGAGTCCCGCCTAAATCGTTCGTCCCCGACTGAAGCAACTGCCTAGCCCCATCTACGCCCATTTTCACCCAACTCGCCTGAATGTTTGGCACAAGATGCTGATAGCTAATCCGAGCCACAGCGTGCATAAGAAGAGCCTCGCGAAATGTCGGCCCCTTCCTTGCGCGTTTTTGGAGATAGATAGGCGAGGCCATATGCACAAAGGGCAGCGGAACGAATTCGGTGAATCCGTGGGTCTCCTGCTGGAGATTTCTGGTGGCGACTATGTGTTTCGCCCACGTTTTTGGGTTCTCAACTGAACCGAACATGATGGTGATATTGGACCTCAGGCCTACTTCATGGGCGGTCCTGTGGATTTCAAGCCACCTGTCGGTCTTTATCTTGTCCGGGCACAGGATGGCCCGCACGTCGTCGTCAAGTATCTCTGCTGCCGTTCCGGGCAGCGATTTCAGTCCAGCCTCTTTGCAGCGGGTCAAATAGCTTTTGAGTTCCACGCCAAGTCTTCGTGCGCCTTCATTGATTTCGAGTGCGGAAAACCCGTGAATGTGGATCATCTCTGAACCCTTTTTGACTGCATCTAAAATCTGCAGGTAGTAGTCACCGTCAAATGAGGGGTGAATGCCGCCCTGCAGGCATACCTCCGTCGCGCCGGATTCTTCCGCTTCAACCACCTTCTCGGTGACTTCAGACAATTCGAGGAGATAAGGGGTCCCGCGGAGATTCAACGAAAGCGGCCCCTTGGAAAATGCGCAGAATTTGCACCTGAAGGTGCAGATGTTTGTGTAATTGATGTTTTTGTTTACTACGAAGGTTACGGTTTCGCCTACGATCTCTTTTCTCAATTGGTCGGCGGTTTCAGTTAGGTACTTTAGGTCGGAACCCCGGGCATTGAAGAGTTTGTAAATCTGGTGCTCGTCCGGAAGAATTCCCTTGAGAGCCGAGTCGCAAATTTCAGTGACCTCCGATACCCCAGTCTTATTTGAAAGTTCGCGGACCAGAGTCCATGTTGGTGGTTCGGCGGCATGAATGGATCCGACTAGAAGGGGAGGTTCGGAGTCGCCGCCAGACACCCAGGAATCCGACCGAGCAAATTTCCAGGAATCACTGTTGGAGATGACTTGAAAGCTGAGGTCGGGGTGTACCCATTTCGGATCGCTGAATTCGGGATAGACCGGCAACCTTGGCACCAGATAGTTTCCGTCGGTTGAAAGCTGCTGCTCCAGTTCCTTCAAATGGGGCCAAGGCCTTTCCGGGTTGACGTGGTCGATAGTCACCGGGGATATTCCGCCGAGATCGTCAACACCAGCGGCAACTAGGTCCATCACTGCGTCACTGAGGTTGGGTGGTGCCTGGAGATGAATCCAGGGCGGGAGGATCAGTCTCGCGATCGCGATTGCCCGAAGAAACTCGTCTCTAGAGGGCGGCCGATGTGCAGCCATCATGGTGTGGGGTTTCGGAACGAAATTTTGGATTATCACCTCTTGTATATGACCGAACTCCTGTGCTATGTCGCTGATTATTTGAAGCGCGGTGACTCTATCGGATTCTGATTCACCGATTCCGACCAGGATTCCTGTCGTGAAGGGCACCATTGCCCTACCAGCAGCAATCAGCGAAGCTACTCTTCGTTCCGGAGCCTTGTCGGGGGCAATGTGGTGCGCCTCCAGGTCAGGCTTGAGTGACTCTAGCATCATTCCCTGCGAGGCGGACACCTCCTTCAGCAGCGAGAACTCCTCGAGCGAAAGAGCACCTGCATTGATATGAGGTATGAGGCCGGTGCTGTTGAGGACCGCTTTAGCCGCGAGGTGCAGATATTGAATAGTTGTTTCCAGGCCGTGGCTCTGAAGAGACTTTGCCGCCAGCGCGTACCTCTTTTCAGGCTTTTCTCCCAAGGTGAACAGCGCCTCGGTGCAGCCTGAGGTTTCGCCTTTGGAGGCAATCTCTACGACTTCTTCTAAGGTCATATATGGTTTCGGAAGGTGCGCCGGAGCCTTGGCGAAAGTGCAGTAGCCGCATCTGTCGCGGCAGAGCATGGTCAGGGGTATAAACACTTTGGGCGAAAAGGTAATTCTTGCGCCGAACTGTTTTGTCTTGATCTGCTTCGCCCGGGAGAGTAGTTCCGCGGTTGAAAGATCGGAATAGTTGACTGCCATGCATCTCACCCTATCAAACCGGGACCCATTGCTGCCCACTTTGGTTGAAGGCCGCCTGGGGTTTTGGAAAAGTGTTTCTTGCTGTGGCGCTTAAATAAGATGGGGTCACGATTTATCGACAAGTGAGGCTGCTTCATAGTCGATTATAAGGTTCACCTTTGCAGCCCTGATTTGAGCCACTGGAAGCGGAGAATGGCCATCAAGAAGGCCTTCAATGATTTTAGACTTTCCTTTCCCATTGGCGGTGATTATGACAAGTTCAGCCTGGGAGATCGCCTCTAGGCTGAGAGTCAGCCGGCAGTAGGGGTTAGTTCTGCTTGGGTCGTAGTTAGCAAGATACAGCTTGTTGGGATCGTTTTCAAAAAGTGCCGGAGAGTTGGGGAATAGGCTGGCTGTGTGTCCGTCCTGGCCCACTCCGAGGTGGATCAGCCATGGCTTTGGTGCAACCTGTATCATCAAACCATAGTCTTCGGCGGTGCCCTCGAATATTTTATAGTCAGTTGCCGGATTGCCATGAAGGCGCTGGGACAGCCTACCGAATTCGTTTTTGGTGAACGGAGGGAATTCCTGGGGAATGACCCCCATGGATTTCAGCGGTTCCAGGAGCGATTTTCTGAGATTGAACATGTTGGAGGCTTCATCGTCCGGATCAACCACCCGCTCGTCCCCCAGATAGAAGCCGATTCGTGCGGCCTGGTGCTTGAAAGTGATGTTCGTGGCAAGGTTTTGATAAAGCTTTGGAGCTAGCGATCCTCCGGATGCAAAAAAGCTCCATGGCCCTTTGGTACGGCGGCCAAAGTCGACCACTCGTTTCGAGAATTCGTTGACGATGTCGTTTGTAACGAATATGTGCAGATTATCCATTGGTCATCTCCGTTGGACTGCGCCGGTATATGGCGTTACGGACTCTGGCAGCGTTAGCGTGGTTCGAGGATGAGCAGACTCCGCGCGACGGCTGATTCACGAAAAGGGGGAGCGATCTCTTGACCTTGGCGGCGCGAGCAGTGTTTGAGGTCGCAGCCACGGCAGGTGTCATGAATTATGCCAGCCGTAGCCGCTGGCTTGAAGCAGTTTGTTCGACTCCTTGGGACCGTAGGTACCTGCCGAATATGGATACAATGGGAAGTCGGGATCAGCAAATGCCTGTTGAACCGGCTCGACGATTTCCCATGCCTTTATGACTTCGTCAGCCCGGAGGAAAAGTGTCCGGTCTCCAAGAAGGGCATCAAGGATCAGCCTTTCGTACGCATCCCAGGAAAGTTCTCTGAAAGTGTTGGCATAGGAGAAGTCCATCGCGACCGATCGAATGTTGTAGTCCTGACCAGGTACTTTTGCGCCAAATACCAGTTTTATCTCCTCCTCCGGCTGAATTCGGAGAATTAGCCGGTTTGGCCCGAGTTGCCGGGCCGAACTTCCCGTAAAGGGGAGGTGGGGGGCTCTGTTGAACTCCATTACGACCTTAGTTTCGCGCCTTGACATGCGTTTACCGGTACGGATGAAAATTGGAACTCCAGCCCAACGCCAGTTGTCCACGGCCAGCCGCATTGCCACAAAGGTTTCGGTCCTGGAGGTTGGGGAAACGTCCCGCTCCTCATTGTACCCCCTGACTTCGTCGGAGTTGATAACTCCGGAGTGGTACTGGCCCCGTACGGCACGAGTAGCAATGTCGCTTTTCGCGGGAATTTCGACCGAGGAAAGGACTTTGACCTTTTCGTTCTGGATCGAGTCGGGGGTCATGGTGGCTGGGGCCTCCATAAGTACTAATGAAAGGAGCTGGAGCATATGGTTCTGGATGATGTCCTTCAACGCTCCCGCATGCTCATAAAAGTTGCCTCTGTGACCAACTCCAATTTGCTCCGCGACGGTGATTTGCACATTGTTCACGAAATTCCTGTTCCAAATTGGCTCGAAGACCGCGTTTGAGAATCTTAGAGCCAACAGGTTCTGCACTGTCTCTTTGCCCAGGTAGTGGTCTATTCTGAATATCTGTTCCTCGGAAAAAGAGCGATGCATGTCGCTATTCAGCATCTGGGCGCTGAGAGTGTCGTTGCCGAATGGCTTTTCGATGATTATTCGGGCAACTCCTGACGGACCGCTTTGGGCCAGTCCGCTTTCGCCGAGCAGCATGCTGATCGGACCAAAAAGATCTGGGATTGTGGCCAGGTAAAAAAGCCGTGATTTCCCTGTTTTACGCGACTGCTCGACCGAGTCGAGCAATTTCGTTAGAGATTGGTAGGTGGATATGGATTTGTAGTCACCCTGGAGATAATGGAAGTTTTCAATATGCGATCCAATTGATTCCCAATCGCTGGCAGATCTCATGACAAGATTGCGGAATCCCTCGGTGCCAAGTGGGGACCGTGCCACTCCAACAACTGAAAACTCCTCCGGTAGCTGTTCCTGATCCCAGAGTGAGGCAATCGCCGGAAGAATCTTTCGCGAAGTTAGGTCGCCTGAGGCTCCGAAGATCACCAGTGTTGTTCCCCCGACATTTCGCCGCCTGTGCATTTGAATGCTCATTTCTACCTCTTCTTCAGTTGTGGGCTTTGGGGCAAGAACCGATAATTACTCCCGGGGTCGTCACGGAGTCCGCGGTAAAAATACATCTCTGGTTGCGTTAGCCATTGTCACATACTTTTGCTGTGAAGTTCAATCATTTGAGTGGGTACGATGGCACTCTGACGGTCTCTACTATGCTTATGGTTTCGCTGGGAAGACAACTGTTCGGCACCGATGCCAAGCCACTTAGTTCTCATAATGTCGAGGTTAGTTTTGAATTTGCCGGTACTGTAGGTCAAGTACCCGGATACGGCCTCGTTTGAGGAATATGGGAAGTTTATGGGCCATCGGATAAATGGGCTTAGAATAGCCTCGCTTTTCGCACAGGTCGAGCTTCGTTAGGCCAGGCGCCTTTTCTTTTCGAGGGCTTCTAGAAGGTCATGGAATGAAGTAGCGAACGACCTCACCCCTTCCTCCTCAAGTTCCTGGGTGATCTTATCAAGGTCGATTCCTACCTTGTCAATGGCACCTAGCACCTCATCGGAGTTGCTCTGAAAGCTTGAAGCCGCACTCACGTCGCCCCCGTGGTCCAGGTAAGCCAAAAGGGTGTTCTCCGGCATCGTGTTCACGGTATTGGGAGCTATCAGGGAGTCGACGTATAAAAGGTCAGGGTAGTTGGGATTCTTTGTGGATGTCGATGCCCACAGAGGTCTTTGAAGTTTTGCTCCACTGTTGGTCAGGCCGAGCCAGTCGGTCCTGTTGTAGCGTTCCTTATGTGCCAGGTAGGCCGCTTGGGCTTGTGCCACCGCAGTTCTTCCCATCAAGTTTTGACCGTCCTCGCCGAGAGAGTTGAGGATCGGGTCTAATTTGGTATCCATCCTGGAGACAAAGAATGAGGCCACCGATGAGATCCTGGTAAGGTCATGTCGAAGTTTCATAGCTTTGCTGATGCCTTCGACATGGGCGTCCATGACCATTAGGTACCGCGCAAGTCCAAAGATCAGGGTTACATTGACTGATATTCCGCGAGAAAGCACCTCTGATATGGCCGGAATTCCTTCCAACGTCGCGGGGATCTTGATCATCAGGTTTTCGCGCCCGATAGTATCCCAAAGCCATTGTGCGGCTTCAATTGTTCCTTGCGTGTCGTGGGCGAGTTCCGGGTCGACTTCGATTGACACGAAGCCGTCGTTGCGTTCAGACGCATCGTAGACTTCTTTGAGTATGTCAGCGGCCGCCGCAACGTCCTCGCATGCCATCCTCCAGTATGCTGCCTTTGAGTCCATTTCCTTGATAAGTGAAAAGTACTCCTTGTCGTAGTCGTCGGAGTTGGATATGGCGTTGGCAAAGATGGTCGGATTGGAGGTGAGGCCTCTTACCCCAAGCTCCTTAAGCTCTGCAATTCTGCCGCTGTTGATCCAGGCTCTTGAAAGGTTGTCGATCCAGGGACTCTGTCCGGACTTCTGATATAGCGCTTTGAGTTGGTTCAATGCCGACACCTCACATCTTTTCGATTGGAATACAACAGCGCAATGTCGTTGCCTGAAATTCAAGGACCTTGGGAATCGAATTCCCTCTCCTTTATTCAGTTTCAAGTTAGCGCGTACGGTTGAACTCTACCATTTTAGTCCAACTCGTCGAATCGGCTCAGAATTATGGACCCTCCTTTGAAAGTTTTGGATTGCCCTATTCCCAGAATGGCGACTTGCTTGGCCGCCACCTCGCACCCCCAAATTGGGACAGCACAATAGGGTAGGCCACTAGTCAACTCTGCTCAGAAGATGAAGGGCACCAGCATCTTCGTCGATCTCTTGTACACCTGGTAGCTTTCAGGGAACCGCTCATTCATATAGCGTTCCTCAACGGTCGCACTATAGACGAAGTAAATCCCGGTCAAAACAACGGCTGTTATCCAAACCCAGCTCAATAAGGCCACTACAGTGCCGACACCAGCGACCAGGATTCCAGAGTAGATAGGGTGGCGCACAAAACGGTACGGCCCGCTTGTCACGAGCTCCGGGTCATTCCTCTGCGTCATCGGCGTACCCCAGTTGCGCCCGATGTGCACCCTCGCCCAAATCGCAAAACCAAGTCCCATTACAAAGAGCACAAGTCCAATGCCAACGCGCAGTGGATCGATGCTGGGACTGAAGCTGTGACCTCTTAAGACTCTGAAGTGTTCCACCAATATAACCGCGATCACGATGATCGCCCGGAAGCCAAGCGACCTTGACCTTAATACAGGACCCCTCGACGTTGCAAAGGCCACGACCAGCCAATACAGCCAGAACGCTACCCACCCGCCGATGAAAACGATATCGATTTCACGCATCGTGGCTTATATTACCATGCCGGAGTGAAGTGGCCTTTTGCAATGACCAGCACCTCGAGCAGACTGCAATCAGGCGTGGATTCTTCCTGATCCCACCAGCAAACGAAGGAACCATTCATCTCGCCGTATGTCCTACTGGCGGCTCTGCACCACGGTAAAAGTGTACAAGGGCGATCGTATATGTGACCCGGCGTCACTTTGCGGAGGGTTGCCATACACAAAATACCCAGTGGACTGCCCGGCGAGAAACCTGGCATACCTGAGAAAGCTGGTGCAGCAACTCACTCAACGGGGCGTTCGTGTCGAGTTCCTGAAAGAATCCTTGACCATTAGCGGTTAAGACACGCCAATATCGCAATTCTTGCTCTCGGAGTCTGGGGCCTTTGCTGAGTTCGAGAGGGCACTGATTCGCAAGCGCTAAAGGAGGGTATCGCTCTGGCAAAAAGTCGAGGGGTCTGTAGAAGAACCACCAAGACCCTGGGCAGCGACCGGATAACCAACCTGAAACAAAGAGCGGAGGCCCGGGAGCCACAGTAGATGCCGGCCAGCGAGTTTGGCATCAGTCGCGACACATTGGACAGGTATCGCAAGCCCCGGCAATTGGATCAGAGAGTGTGAACCAGGCTGTAAAGGTTGGGCCCTATTGAGCGGCGAAACGAAGGTGGGCAATCATATTTAGCCACGTAAACGCCAGATTTATAAAGCATCCAAAGATGAATTTGTCTCTCAAGATCTCGGACGAAAGACAGTCAGAACTACGACGCCGCGTGACGTTTTGGCGGAGTTTAGGAAGAAAAGACCCTAGTTGCGCCACGAACGAAAAAAAGTTTCAATGTAAAAGATTGAGACAAACAGGAGATGCTATACGAGAGATGGAGGTTACTCCGGGGCAGCGAAGCATATGCATTGTGTGGGACGGATGCGAGATGAGGCTCCATATACTATCAGTCGTGACGGAAGGCGCAATGTCGGCTTGGTCGGTTGTTGGTCTGTATTTGACCAGATAACGGCAGTAGACGGCATTAGACTACCGTGGATAGGAGCAGCAGATCAGGCGCGGTTTCGTGACTTTATTCAGCTGTGGGAGTCCCGGTAAAGGCCCTGAAGCATGTAGCCTTTAGCTATTAGTGGGGGGTTGAAGTTCCCAGATGATGTCGAGGAGCGTCGTGTCACTAAATTCCAAGGCAAAAGCCAAAAGCCATGCGTCAGAATTTATTGAGCTACTTATTGGCTACGTTAAACAGGAGACGGTTGGGCCAATAAAGCGACTGGGAAGATATGTTCTCTTCGGTGTGGCTGGATCAATTCTAGTTTCCATCGGTGTGGTTCTCCTGGTGGTCGGTCTTTTGCGTCTGCTTCAAAGTGAGACCGGGACTGCTTTCACCGGCAATTTGAGTTGGCTCCCTTATGTGTTTGCATTACTGTTTGGCCTGATTATCGTTGCGGCCTCTGTTTTGGGAGTTGTGAAGAAGCGGGATACACGGTCGCTATAGCCTGGGTTGTTATCCAGCGTGTTTGCCAAGGAGAGAATATTGAGTTCCAAGGACTCCAAACAGATAACAAGGGAAGATCTCGAGGCCAAGCTGAGAGAGATCCATGGTGAAGTAAGCAAGGCCGTTGATTCGGCCAAGCCGGCTATTTCCGCTGTGGTGGTGGCAGCTGGTGTGACTGTACTAGCGGTTTCGTTCCTGATTGGTATGAGAACGGGACGAAAGAAAAATACCATAGTAGAGATCAGGCGAATCTGACCGTGGCGGCACGGCTTTTCAAGGGCATTTTTGGATCAGCGAGATCGAGGTTGATTTCAAAGGCAAAGGGCGGCGATCCGTTATCTATTGGCATTGTCGCCATTTACTTCCTTTTCCGCATTGCAAAGAAGCGCTCCGGTCGCAAACCATTTGTGACGAAACTACTGCCGGGCGAGACGATTACCATTTCGAACATGCCCAAAGTTACTGAAAAATGAAGGGTGACTCCAGAAATCAGGGTCGAGATTCGCCCTGTGGGTGGTAGCGTCATCAGAGTCTTTGGACGGTAGCTGAAATAGTCGCACCGTTCCGCAACCAAGTCATACGAGGCTGTCATGGAAGAAAGCATCACAGAAACCGTCATCGACGCAACTCAAGACTCTTGTGATTCGGGTCCTTTGGAGCTACGACTTGAGCAAAGTGAGCTCAGCCAACCCATAGGCAGGTTTGTTCCTGGCGGCAGGGCTCTATTGATAGACGATAAGGGCAAAGAGGCGTTCGTCAAGCTCCGTGAAGGCGGCCAAAGCCACACCCATGCAGGCTACATTCTCCACGATGAGATTTTGGGTATGCCGGACGGGTATCTCTATACTACAAATACCGGAGCGCATTTCGTTGCTCTGATACCTGGTCTCGATGACACCGTATTGAAAATGCCACGGGGTGCCCAAGTGATTTATCCAAAGGACCTGGGAGCTATCTTGATACAAGCTGACATTTTTCCCGGGGCCAAGGTACTTGAGGCCGGGGTCGGATCTGGAGCAATGTCTATGGCGCTAGTTCGTGCGGGAGCGTATGTGACGGGCTATGAAATCAGGGAAGACTTTGCTGACAGGGCGGTCAAGAATGTGGCCATGCTGGCAAGAAGAGGCAGCCATGGCAGTTACAGAGTCCTAATGAGAGATATTTATCAGGGAATATCCGAAACGGGTTATGATCGGGTGATTCTTGATCTTCCGGAACCATGGGAGGTTTCGCCCCATCTCCCCGGCGCTCTTGTTGCCGGTGGACGGGTATGCGCATATCAGACTTCGATTAACCAGGTGGCAGAGTTCAAGCACAGTCTGGTGCGTTTGGGATTCAGTTTTGTGAAGACCGTCGAGGTGCTCGAAAGGGGCTGGTACATCCAGGGTAGGGCGATGAGGCCTGATCACCGCATGGTGGCGCATACCGGATTCTTGACATCGGCCCGATTTATTCCCTCCCTAAATGGGCCACCAGAGCGGAAGGACGAGTAGTTTGAAATGGGCCAGTCGAAATCTATCAGCTGGTCGTGCTCGGAGCCAACCCAAGTTCAAGAAGCCACCTGCAGCTGGAGCGTGCTGGCGGCTTCTTGACAAATAAATGCTCAAATCTTTGAGCCATGGAAACTAAAGCCGTGGCGGCTGTTAGTCGAGTTCTACGAAGATGCACTCACCTGGGCACTCTTCAGACGCTTCTACAACAGCATCCTCAAGTTCGGAAGGGACTTTAGCCATTTGGGCAGATCCTCCCGGGTCGTTGCATATACTTCCGTTGTCTTTAACGTACGCAATTCCGTCGTCTTGAAGGGTGAATACATCGGGACAAATCTCTTCGCATAGTCCATCTCCGGTGCAGAGATCTTGGTCTATCCAGACCTTCATAATCCGTTCCTCTCAGTACAATTCGAGCTTTTAGAGTCAATGCCTAGAGCCTAACAAAACTCAACTTTCTAGAGACAATCTAGCAGCGATGCGGCTTCAAGTCATCATAATCCAGCACGGGCCCCAGCTCCTCTCCTCGGCAGTGATTGCAGAGAATCGGTCAGCAAGAGTTGTCGGCGAGTTTATCAATACTACGGTCAAAATCAAAAATTAAAGGTTCCAGACCTTGATTAGCTACAACAGCACTCCTTGGCTCGAATGTACGTGGTTTCTTATGTGCATATGTGTCAGGGTCGCTGCGGACTGGGACTGCACTTCCATGCACATGAACTCTTTTTATGAACCTACATCGGCCGGTGGCTCAGTGTGAATCGGAACGGATAGGTACAATTGAGTGGTTGATCAAGTCGATGTTTGGACCAGGGTTCTTTGAGTTGTTTTCGCCTTTCAACCAAATCGAGACTTCTTTGATGGACCAGCTCCACTTCGATGCCTCAGGAACCCAACCTTGTGGAAGTGTGCCGCTTCAGCTGAGATTGTTGCGCACATGCGTGATTGTCTTCCTAGTTGGTGGTCGAATTGCTACGGAACGAAAAAGTGAGTGAATCTCCCTTCTGGAGCGATGTCGGTTGGTGTAGGTTAGTGAATATCAGGAGGTGATGGGAATGTCGCAGAATGAGGATAGGGGAGGCATGAGCTTCGACGAAGAGATGACTTCGGAGGAAAAGTGGAGTGCACTTCAAGCTGAAGTTGTGGATCTGCGTAGAAGACTTCAAGACGCACCTCTAAGAGTACGTACCCTCGAAGAAAAGTTGCTCGAGGTGAACGGACAGCTGACCCAGGCAATTTCTAGGAATGAGAAGCTTACCTTTACGCTGCAACAGGCCAGGGAACACATAGCTACTTTGCGTGAAGAGGTGGAGAAGCTTACTCAGCCACCATCCGCATATGGTATTTATTTGAGGCAGAACGACGATGATACCGCGGACATTTATACCTCAGGCAGAAAGATGAGGGTGGCGGTTCACCCTGACATTTCGTTGGACGATCTCAAAACAGGCCAGGAGGTCGCCTTGAACGAGTCGTTCACCATCATCCAGGTGCGCGACCAGGAGGTCGTGGGTGAAGTGGTGACCGTCAAGGACGTCTTTGAGGGTGAGGGCCGTGCCCTGATCGTTGGTCGAGCCGACGAAGAGAGAATTGCGGAGATTGCAGGAGGTCTGACGGGAGTAAAGCTCAGGGTGGGAGACACCGTGCTGTTTGACTCAAGAACGAGCCTTTTGTTGGAGAAGCTCCCGCGTCCAGAGGTTGAAGAACTGATTCTTGAGGAGGTTCCCGACGTTACTTACGAGGATGTCGGAGGTCTCGACCGTCAGATTGAGGAGATCATGGATGCCGTCGAATTGCCGTTTCTTCACAGAACCTTGTTCAGCGAGTACAGGCTGCCTGCACCAAAAGGAATACTCCTATACGGGCCTCCCGGCTGTGGCAAAACGCTGATTGCCAAGGCAGTCGCGAATTCACTTGCAAAGAAAGTGGCTGCCCTGAACGAGAGCTCGAGCGTGAGAAGCTACTTCCTTAACATTAAGGGTCCTGAGCTTCTAAACAAGTATGTTGGTGAAACTGAGAGACAACTCAGGCTGGTATTTCAGCGAGCGAGGGAGAAGTCGGAGGAAGGGGTTCCGGTCATAGTTTTTTTCGATGAGATGGATTCGTTGTTCAGAACCAGAGGAACCGGAATCAGCTCCGACATGGAATCCACCATTGTTCCTCAGTTGCTGGCCGAGATCGACGGTGTCGAGGCTCTGCGTAATGTCATAGTCATTGGAGCATCTAATCGAGAGGACTTGATCGATCCCGCCATACTGCGTCCAGGACGGCTTGACGTCAAGATAAAGATTGAGCGGCCGAATGAGACCGGTGCCATTGCAATCTTCTCGAGGTATTTGACCGCGGATCTGCCAATTGATCCACACGAAGTGGCAACAGCCGGCGGGGGAGACCCGGACAAGGCTATTGCGGTGATGATTGAAAAGACCGTCGAGGAGATGTATAGGACGGATGAGGCCAATCGGTTCCTTGAAGTCACATACCAGAATGGTGATAAAGAGGTCCTGTACTTCAAAGATTTTGCTTCCGGGGCGATGATCGAAAACATAGTCAGACGTGCCAAGAAGCTAGCAATCAAGCGGGCGATTGTAGGTGACGCCTCAGGTATACGGACCTCGGATCTGATCGAGTCAATTGCCAAAGAGTACAAAGAGCACGAGGACCTGCCAAACACTACAAATCCCGACGACTGGGCCAAGATTTCCGGAAAGAAGGGCGAGAGGATCGTGTATGTTCGGACCCTGGTATCGAGTACTACGGATTCGACCGGTGGCAGGGCGATCGAAAAAGTTGGTACTGGCCAGTACCTGTAACCTGAAGAGCCACAATTGTCCATCTTCGACCGTTGGCTGGTTAATTGTACCCCTGGGTGGCAGCACTGCTCGTTCGCCGGCCATTGTTATTTTGGCCAATTGGTTTTTGTGTCGAATCGTCTGTCTTGACGGATCATCCCAACTTGTGGGCCGTGGAGGAAGTCCTGTTGGACCAGATGCCGTTTTTTGGCACTTTTATAATTCACGTCCGATCGGTGAATTGTTCCATAGGGGGAACAAAATGAACTTCCACGGCCAGCATTAGGAATTTCGATACTGGAAAATCAGGTGTTATTTGGTTTTCATGCAGAAGTTTTCCCTAAAGGCTTCGGATAGCGATAAGGTGCAAATATGGCAGTTGCAAAGGTTTGTGGGATTGAAACCGAATACGGGATATCCGTAAGTGGGGTAAGGGACGCAAATCCGATTACCGCATCGAGCGTTCTCATCAATGCGTACATCAATGAGCTGCACGGAATTGTAGGCTGGGATTTTGTGGATGAAACCCCGGGCAATGATGCACGTGGGTTTGCCCGGGAAAGCTTTCCTCAATCCGAAGTTGAGAGTCACCTGGTTAACACGGTCTTGACCAACGGAGCGCGTTACTATGTGGATCACGCGCACCCCGAATACTCCTCTCCGGAGTGCATCTCACCGCGGGAGGCGGTCATTTACGACCGGGCTGGAGAAGAGGTGCTGCGCGCTTCGATGAATGCCGCCCTGCGTTCAATGCCGACGCGACAGGAGATTGTTGTATACAAGAACAACTCCGACCGAAAAGGCAATTCATATGGGTGCCATGAGAACTATCTCCTTGACCGCGCACTTTCCTTTGGAAAGTTGGTGAAGTTCATCACTCCATTTTTTGTGACTCGTCAGGTGATTGTTGGGGCTGGAAAGGTCGGGACAGAGTCGTCGTTAGTACCAAAAGGCCACGTGCCTTTTCAGATTTCTCAACGGGCGGACTTTTTCGAAGAGGAGGTCGGTCTCGAAACGACATTAAAGCGACCAATTGTTAATACCAGGGATGAACCTCATGCGGACGCCTCGAGGTACCGAAGGCTGCATGTCATTCTTGGAGATGCGAATATGTCAGAGGTTTCGAGCTACCTAAAGGTGGGCACTACGTCCATCGTCCTGTCGATGATCGAGGACGGCTTCATGGATGATCTTGACCTATCGCTTAATGATCCGGTTGGTTCGCTTCGATCGGTTTCGTACGACATCACCCTTAAACATCAGCTGCGTCTAAAGTCCGGGAAGAGAATGACCGCCCTCGAAATTCAACACGCAATATATGAAAGGGCGTGTCAATACCGTGACAGTGTCGGTCTTTTATCACTTGGGGCGGATGGGGACGGGGGTGCTGTCTTGGAGCTGTGGGGCCAGGTGCTCGATACTTTGAATAGAGATCCGATGCTGTTAGCTGACACACTTGACTGGGTGGCGAAATACCGCTTGGTTTCTGGCTACCGTGAACGAAACGCTTTGGACTGGGACGATCCTAGGCTGGCCGCCATCGATCTTCAGTACCACGATATCCGCCCGGCAAAGTCTCTTTTTTACAGGCTTGGCGTGAAAACTATTGTTGGGGAAGAGGAAGTGAAGGCGGCTGTGACTCAACCGCCGCCAAACACGCGGGCCTATTTCAGGGGAAAGTGTTTGGAAAGGTTTGGCGATTATATAGCAGCCGCAAACTGGGACTCAATGATTTTTGATCTTGGATCCGACCCGTTGAGGAGAGTGCCGATGATGGATCCACTGAAGGGAACGAGAGATCACGTTGAAAAGTTATTTGACGAAAGTGCGAATCCGGCACAATTGCTAGATAGTCTCGGATCATAAGGAGATTTTTATGGTGGAAAGAGAACTAAAAAAGAGGACGTCTTCACAGCGCGCCGAGGACGAAGTAGTTGACACGACTGTTCCGGCGAGTTCGGAGAAGTCAGAAAAGCTGAAGGCGGAACTTGACGACTTGCTTGACGAAATCGACGAAGTGCTAGAAGACAACGCTGAGGAGTTTGTGCGTAACTATGTCCAAAAAGGCGGACAGTAGAAAAAGTTGTAATGGCATAAATTGGCAATATTAAGTAGATCGTGATTTGAAAGGGTGAACTAAGTGACCTTGCCAGTGTTTGATACCAGGGAGGATCCAGGCCCAAACTTTGTAAGTTTGCTTGCCAAATCAGGTTTTCCCCCCTTTGAAACCTTTACTGGCGCTACTTCAGAGTTATTAGCCAAAGGCTTTTCGGTTCCTCATGGAACTACCATTGCCGCTCTAAGGTATGCAGAGGGAGTTGTTATGGCTGGAGACCGCAGAGCCACCGAGGGAAACTTTATTGCTCACAGGCGAATTGAGAAGGTCTTTGCTGCGGATAAGTATTCTGCGGTCGGTATCGCAGGCGCAGCTGGCCCGGCGGTTGAGATGGTGCGGCTTTTCCAGACTCAGCTTGAGCATTATGAAAAAGTTGAGGGAGTCAACCTGAGCCTCGAGGGCAAGGCTAATCAGCTGTCTCAAATGATTCGGTCCAATTTGACTATGGCGATGCAGGGCTTGGTGATTGTTCCCCTTTTTGCAGGTTGGGATCTCAATCGTAAGATTGGGCGAATTTTTACATACGACGTCACCGGCGGGCGTTATGAAGAGGT
This sequence comes from Actinomycetes bacterium, assembly GCA_021777475.1. Classification (GTDB taxonomy): domain Bacteria; phylum Actinomycetota; class Acidimicrobiia; order Acidimicrobiales; family Acidimicrobiaceae; genus SCQM01. The sequence continues at coordinate 25,399 of JAJYDM010000014.1, forward strand.
GGCATATCACTCGATTGGTTCAGGCGGAAAGGATGCCCGCACGACAATCAAGCTGGGTATCAAAGAGGGAATGAGCAGAGGCGAGGCGGTCGCACTGGCAATCTCGGCGCTTTACGAGGCAGCCGACGAAGATAGCGCTACAGGTGGACCTGATCTGATTAGGGGTATCTACCCAATTGTGGCCACCGTAGATCGCAACGGTTTTTCAAGACTTGAGGATGCCGAGGTTGCGGCGGCATCTCAAGCGGTAATCACATCGAAATCAAGTGCAGGTGGAACTCAGTGACGGTCCCGTTTTATGTAGCGCCAGAACAAGTAATGAAGGACAGGGCGGATTATGCCCGTAAGGGTATCGCTCGTGGTAGGTCCCTGATTGGAACCATATACAAAGACGGGATACTTTTGGCTGCCGAGAATCCCTCAAAATCGTTGCATAAGATATCTGAGATATATGATCGGATAGCATTTGCTGGCGTCGGTAAGTACAACGAATTCGATCAGCTGAGAGTGGCCGGCATCAGGCATGCTGACACTAAAGGGTTCACCTATTCGCGTGACGACGTCGATGCTCGTTCTCTTGCCAACGTCTATGCCCAGTATCTAGGACAGGTTTTTACTCACGAGATGAAGCCGCTTGAAGTTGAGATTCTCGTAGCCGAACTGGGAAGCGAGGAGATTCCAAGCCAGCTGTTTCACATCCTTTATGATGGCACTGTCATGGATGAGAGCCACTTCACGGTTCTGGGAGGAGACTCAGAAGCGATAGCTGAACGATTCGGGGCAGAGTTTCAACCCGATTGGTCCCTGAAGATCGCATTGAAGGCCGCTGTGCGTGCGCTGGCGGGTCCTGACAAGAATTTGGCTTCCCGAGACCTCGAGGTTGCGGTCTTGAGCAAGAATAATGGTCGAAGGACATTTGATCGACTGGGATCACCAGCTTTGGAGAAGCTGCTTTAGTCTGGCAAAGGATGTGAGTTAGTGGGTCTTGAACGCCGTATCTTTGGTTTGGAAAATGAATACGGCGTTACCTGCACCCTCAGAGGCCAGAGGCGTCTATCTCCAGACGAGGTGGCCCGGTACCTGTTCCGGCGGGTAGTCAGCTGGGGCAGGTCGAGCAACGTGTTTCTAGAGAACGGCGCCAGGTTGTATCTTGACGTCGGGTCTCACCCTGAGTATGCCACACCTGAATGTGATTCATTGCGCGATGTAGTGATTCACGACAAGGCCGGCGAGCGGATTCTTGAGAGTCTTGTGGCCTCTGCAGAGGTGAGAATGCGGGAAGAGGGCATAAAGGGATCGATCTTTCTTTTCAAAAATAACACCGACTCCGCGGGCAACTCCTATGGATGTCACGAGAACTACCTCACGACCCGTACCGACGAGTTTTCTCACTATGCGGAGGTGCTGATTCCATTTCTGGTTTCACGCCAAATTTATGCCGGGGCGGGCAAGGTACTCCAGACCGCGCGCGGACCCATCTTCTGCATATCACAAAGGGCTGAGCACATCTGGGAGGGTATATCATCGGCGACGACACGGTCGCGCCCGATAATTAACACCAGGGACGAGCCCCACGCCGATTCGGAGAAGTATCGTAGACTTCATGTGATCGTGGGTGACTCCAATATGAGTGAATACGCTACCTTCTTGAAGGTTGGCACAACTGCGATCATGCTCAGAATCCTGGAGGATCCCAGTTTTGTGCTCAGGGATTTGAGTCTGGAGAACTCTATCAGGGCGATACGCGAAATCAGCCACGATATGACTTGTCAACGCAAAGTGAGGCTGGCCAACGGGCGGGAGCTTTCTGCGCTCGAGATCCAGCAGGAATATTGTGTGAAGGCCAGGAAGTACTGCGACATTAAGGGGCTGCCGCCCGACGAGGAGAAGGCTCTGGAGATGTGGGAGCATGTCCTCCAGATAATTGATAAGGATCCGCTGTCCCTTGAAACCGAGTGCGACTGGGTTATTAAACACAATCTAATTGAGGCCTACAGGAAAAAGCACGATCTGTCGTTGGCTCACCCGCAGGTTTCTCTGCTTGATCTGCAATATCACGATGTCAATACCCAGCGCGGAGTTTTTTACAAGATCCAGGGCCGCTCGATGGTGGAGCGGATCGTGACAGATGACGAGATTGAACATGCGACCTCTAATCCTCCGGCAACCACACGGGCTAAGCTGCGTGGAGAATTCATTGCCAAGGCCAAGGAGAAGAAACGCGATTTTACAGTTGATTGGGTGCATTTGAAGCTTAACGACCAGGCCCAGCGTACAGTATTGCTCAAAGACCCATTCAAATCGGAAGATGAGCGCGTAGATCGGCTTATCGAAAGTCTTTAGGAAGGTAAAAAATATTGCCAGAGCAGGAATCTCCTGTGAGTTCTGACACGCCGTCTCCAAAGCGGCTGTCGAAGAACTCCAAGCGAAATATAAGAGATGTCGGGATAATACTTGTCGTCGCGGTGGTATTTGGGATCTTAGTCCGTGCCTTTGTTTTTCAATCGTTCTTTATTCCTTCCGGTTCAATGATTCCGACCCTCAAGGTTGGCAACCGGGTACTGGTGAATGAGCTAGCATACGATTTCCATCCTGTTCATCGGGGTGACATTATTGTCTTCAGGACCCCACCAAATGACCGGACTAACCCGGCAATCAAGAACCTTGTAAAGAGAGTGGTAGGGCTTCCGGGGGACACTGTGTCATCAAAGAATGGCAAGTTATACATCAATGGCAAGCCGGTCCCTGAACCGTATCTCCCGCCTGGTACCGTAACCCAGGGAGTTCCCACTACAAAGATTCCTCCCGGCGAGTTGTGGGTGATGGGGGATAACCGGACGGACTCCGAAGACTCGAGGTTTTTTGGACCAATTTCAGAGAAGCTGATAGTCGGCAGGGTCTTTCTGAGATATTGGCCATTGAGTACATTCAAGGTGTTTGGTTGAGAGGCATAATTGCTTCGCAGGCGAATGCAAGTATTTCGTATATCGGGGGTACTATCTAACTTGTGGGCAACTTGGATCCGACAAAGATTGCGATTGTACTGATAGTTGCGCTGGTCGTTCTTGGACCAGAGAAGCTTCCGGGTTTCACGAAGCAGATTGGTGCCTGGTGGGGTGAGTTTCAAAGGGTTAGGGCGCGGTTGCAGGCCGAAATCAATGGTGCTGTAAACCAGATTAACGATGTTGCCTCGCCACTCACCGAAACCTTTAGGGCTGCATCTACGGGCATGGGAGGACTGATTCCATCCATTTTCAATGGGGAAATTAGGCAATCTCCACAGACCGCGGTCCCGTCTGATTCGTTGCAGAATGCCAGTGGTCCGGAAACCCCCGTCGATGTGGAGAGCCCGCGGAATGCAAATTGGGGTTCGAGCGAGGCGGAGAGCGGTTACGGATATGGCGACCCAAGGCTGAATTGACTCTATGTTGAAAGTTCTTAGTAGATTCAAGCGGCGATCGAATTCGTCGGAAATGAGCTTGATAGAGCACCTGGCAGAGCTGAGGCGACGTCTTGCGGTCATTCTTGTGGCTGTCTTTCTAGGCTCAATTGTCGCGTATCTGCTTTACAATCGCATTTTGGATTTCTTCCTTTCTCCTTATTGTTCAATTGTTGGCAGCAATCACTGTTCGTTGTACGTGACCGGTCCTCTCGATGGTTTTGCTCTGAGGATCAAGACATCGGCATTTGGTGGAATGGCACTGGCACTGCCAGTAATTCTGTGGGAGCTTTGGAGATTCATTACGCCTGGGCTTCGCAGAAATGAAAAAAGATATGCCATACCTTTCGTGTTGGTTTCGATTCTGCTTTTTAGTTTCGGAGCATATGTGGCATATCTTACTTTTCCTCACGCACTGAGGTTCCTGTCTGGCGCGGCTGGTCCGCACCTAAAGGAGATATACAGCCCGTCCAGCTATCTCAATCTGATTCTTTTGCTAATGGTGGCCTTCGGGGTGGCCTTTGAATTTCCGGTTTTGCTGGTCTCTTTGGAGCTAGCAGGGGTTGTGACACCAAAGCGATTGAGCGAGTTCAGACGGTGGGCGATCGTGATCATCTTTGCCGTGGACGCGATATTCATACCATCGGCGGATCCGTTCTCCCTTTTTGCGATGGCACTGCCCATGGTGGTTTTCTACGAGATCGCGATATTGGTTGGAAGGCTTGTACTCAGATCAAAAAATAAGGCGAAGGCATCCGTTTCCGTTTAGCAAAGTGTCTCTATAGGTATTCTGAACTGTACTAGGATGAAGGCGACGTCTACAAGCGGATAATAATGTCAGTCCACAATGACTTTGTCAAGCGAATCGGTTTCAAGCTTGATGAGTTTCAGAACAAGGCAATTACTGCCCTTGATCAGGGAAAGTCGGTACTGGTCGCAGCTCCCACAGGTTCCGGCAAGACCGTCGTCGCACGATACGCGATCGAGAGGGCAATCAGCCAAGGCCGCAGAACGTTCTACACGACTCCACTCAAGGCACTCTCGAATCAGAAATATCTGGAGTTTTGCAACCTTTATGGTGTGGAGCAGGTCGGGCTCTTGACGGGTGACAACGTCATCCGGGCGGATGCCAGAGTGGTCGTGATGACTACAGAGGTTCTGAGAAACATGATCTACTCAGCATCTTCGGATCTTTACGATTTAGCGTACGTCGTTCTTGATGAGGTCCACTACCTCCAGAATCCTTACCGCGGCGCGGTGTGGGAGGAGGTGATAATTCACCTTCCACTCGAGGTCGATTTGGTGTGTCTCTCCGCGACGGTTTCAAATGCCGAGGAGTTTGCTGAATGGATTGGTACAGTGAGGGGCTCCACCGAGGCGATCATTGAAGAAAAGCGTCCAGTCGAGCTGAATCACAACTATGTCATTGGTGAGCGCCGGTCTGATGCATTGTTAATGATTCCAACGGAGATCAATGGAAAGATCAATCCAGAGGGTTCTCGTTTCGACGGTCCGGGAGTGGAGGATTTTACACGAACACCGAGGAGAAAGGGCAGATTTTCCACTCCAAGGCGTGTTGACGTGGTGGAACAGTTCCAGGACTGGGGTCTGCTCCCCGCCATTTATTTCATCTTTTCCAGAAATGGCTGCGACGAGGCGGTTAGGCAGTGCCTTTACGAGGGAGTTCGTCTGACAAGTCCGACTGAAAGGTCGATGATTCGTGAGATTGCCGAGTCGAAGGTCCAGGCGCTTAGTGACGAGGACCTGCGTGCGCTTGGCTACGCGGAGTGGCTTGAGGCGCTTGAGGCCGGCATTGCATCGCACCATGCCGGGATGGTTCCGCCGTTTAAGGAGATCGTAGAGGCCTGTTTTGAGCGCTCGTTGGCGAAAGTGGTGTTTGCGACCGAGACGCTCTCACTTGGAATTAATATGCCCGCAAAGTCTGTGGTGATCGAAAAGCTCACCAAGTTCAACGGCGACCGTCACGAGCCCTTGTCCCCGGGTGAGTACACTCAGCTGGCCGGGCGGGCGGGGAGGCGGGGCATAGATGACGTGGGCTATTGTGCGGTGCTGTGGTCACCACTGGTGCCGTTTTCACAGGTGGCCGCTTTGGCAACAAACAGGTCTTATCCGCTCACCTCCTCTTTTAGACCCACTTACAATATGGCAGCCAACCTTGTCGAAGGTTTTTCACCGGAGACGGCACACCACCTGCTTAATCTCTCGTTTGCCCAGTACCGTTCTGATGTGGAGATCGTTCACTTGGAGGCCGAGCTGACCAGGTTGCACTCGCAACAGGCGATCCTTGAGAAAAAGGCAGGTTGTGAAAAGGGCAGCGTTGCCCACTATCTGGACCTTGGCCAGTTGATAAGAATGGGCGGGGCTATAAAGGCGACAGGGGCTACGAAATCTGGTACTCCCCGCGATGTGCTCGCCTCGCTAGAGCATCTGAGTCCGGGCGACATCATCGCTCTGGACTCGGAAGATCCAGAGCAGTTGACAAGAGCCGCGGTTGCATGGACCTCCCGGAGAAAAAACGGACGGATTGCTGTTGGCCTGGTGGACACATTGGGGATGCGACACACCTTCTCTGGCAGCGATTTTGTATACCCGCCTGAGTCTGTGGGTCGCGTTTTGATAAGGACTCCATTCGATCCCCATTCGCAGGATTTTACAGATTATCTGGCCAAGTCCCTCAAGGAGTTCGACTCGCCAGATCTGGCAATGTCGGAGCCTTTGATGGCCACCGTGCCATCGAGGGCGACTCTGCGGGAAGTCACGCTGAAGAGGAGAGAGCGCGAACTCCTGAAAGGAGCGCTCTCCAAGTGTCCCGATTTCCGCGATCACGTCATGGCGCAGAAGCAGCTGACACGTTTGGAGAGCCAGATTTCCGGGGTAAAGACACGCATTAAGTCGAACTCTGAGTCTCTAGCGCGGCAGTTTGACAGGGTGTTGGCGATTCTGAGCGGCCGTGGCCTATTGGATGGATGGCATCTTACCAGGTCGGGGAGTAAGCTTGCAAGGCTTTACCACGAAACGGACTTGTTGGTTATTCTGACACTGGAGGCCGGAATATTCGACGGGCTCTCCGTACCGGAGTTCGCCGCGCTCCTCTCGGTGTTCACATTTGAGGCGCGAGGGCCAGCCAGGTACGTTCCTACCCTGCCAACTCAAAGGACGGCCAAGCTCTACTCAAGGATTGTTCAGATTTGGGGCGACCTGGTTGCCGAAGAGGCTGCGATGAGTATACCCCTTACGCGTGAGACAGACCCGGGATTCATGGAGACTGCCTACAAGTGGGCGGAGGGCCGGGGACTTTCTCAAGTCATGCCATTAAGCGTCATGTCCGCGGGAGACTTTGTCCGAAATGTCAAACAATTGATCGACCTTGCCCGTCAGATCGTTTCCCTGGGTGTGGGCCAGGAGACGGCTGCAACGGCAGCGAGAGTCTTGGACGCCAGTCTACGTGGAATTGTCGAGGCCTCCTCGATAGTCGGCATTGACCTTGAGGTGAATACTGACTAGCCGTCCTTTCTATCCACCACGGTGTAGGTATTGATGAGATTACGCCATTGCTGGGAAATATTGGAGAAGTTTTTCTCCAACTAGTGGTTCCGCTTTCGCCAAGTTGGCCTAGGATTTGGGGCGATATGTGGAATTATACACCCGAAGTCTTCAGTGATGACGAACTTGAGGTTCTGTCGAGACACTTCACCAATGCCGACAAGCCGGTCTTTGCCCTAATAAACCTGCCTGAAGTGGTCAAGGGTGCGCTGTTTGCCCGCTACAGCAGATCACCGAAATCGCTACGAAGATTGTTCCTGGACGAGTTTTACCATGCTGATAACGATGCTTACGAAAGTGCCTCCGCGGTTGGGGTTGCAAGAGCGGAGGGACTTTATGAGCGCATGCTCGCCGACTACGGAGACGATTCCGTTGCTCAGTTGGGTGGCGTTCATTTGGCTTGTGAACAGGCTTCGAACATACTGACGAAAGTTCTTGAACGCGGCCGCATCATGGCCTATTTGGAGCAATCGACCCGTTACATTCCCTATAACAAGCCATTGGCTGACGGGAACTACAGGTATTTGGTTCCCAATGAAATTGCCGGGGCGGGTCTCGAGCAAGATTATCGAAGTGAAATGGATTCGCTTTTTGCCGGCTACTTAGAGATTTTCGATGAGGTTGAGGCTCGTCTGCGCGCAACAACTACTAAAGATCCTGATGATTCCGATTCAGTTTTCAACTCTTCTATACGCGCAGTGGCGCTCGACACGGCACGCGGGATACTTCCGGCGTCAGTTCTCTCAAATGTCGGAATATTTGCCTCTGCACAGGCCTACGAGGCCTTGATTCTTCGAATGCGGGCTTCGGAGTTGAATGAGGTACGCCAGTACGGGGAACTTATTAGGGCCGAGTTGGATAAGGTGATACCGGCTTTTCTGACAAGGGTGGACCGGCCAGATCGTGGAGGTATATGGGTTGATTACCTTGCCTCCAGAAATACTGTGCCAGCAGGTACGCCAAGACCCGTTTCTTCGGGAGGGCGCAGTATCGATGATGGAGAGGACGTCGCCGTTCGGCTGATTTCATTTGATCCGGCTGGTGAGAGGAAGATAGCTGCTTCGGTGCTTTTTTCGCAGTCTCCCGTTTCAATGGAAGAGGCCATAGAGACAGCCAATTCGCTTAGCGACGGCGAACTTCGAATGTTGATAGCGAATTACGTTGGAAATCGGCAGAACAGGAGGCACAAACCTGGCCGTGCATTCGAGGAGACGGGCTACCTTTTCGAGATTGAGTGTGACTACGGCGCCTTCCGGGATCTCCAGCGCCACAGAATGCTAAGCATAGAATGGCAGGTTCTCGGTACGTCACTAGGATATGTTGTTCCTGAACTTGTTCATGACTTTGGGCTCAAAGAGAGATTTCAGAACATCATGGATAGGTCGAGGGGTTTTCATGAAAGGCTGCAACAGGCAGTTGGGCCCAAGGTAGGTGCATATGCGGTGCCGATGGCCTATCGCGTTAGATTCACCATGAATTTGAACGCACGGGAGGCCCTGCACATGATAGAGCTTCGGACGTCCCCACAGGGACATAGTTCATATAGGAAGGTTGCCCAGAGGATGTACAGCTGTATTGACAGCGTGGCGAATCATCGAAGCGTTGCGGCCGCGATGAGTTTTGTCGACTTCGGCAACTATCGTCTGGGGCGATTGTCGTCTTTGCGTCAGGAAGAAAGCAAGAATCAGAGAATTTCCAGCTAATTTTGTGAAATTTCTTTTGTATCTGGAAATACTTTTGGATGCATAGTGTGTTTTATAAGTCAACTTGGCCGAAACCGCAGTGAAGGTCACTGAAGACGGATACAATTCCGCGCCAAAGCACAAATTTTAGGATTGATATGGCAGACCATTTGGATGAGAAATTTGAAGGTGACGAAGAGCCGTTCGACGACGAAGAGGCGTTCGACGAGGTTGACTTGGATGTCGAAGATGTCGAAGATGTCGAAGACGTCGAAGATGCTGAAGATGAAGTAGGTCTTGAGTTTGAAGAGTTCCCAGGCGAGGACTTCGTGGAAGATCTTGACACGGATTTCGATGACGATGACGATATTTTGGTCGACGATCTTGACGTGCATGACGACATAGACGAGATTCTGGAGGCTGGCGCGATACTGGAGCCCAAGCCTGTAGTGCCTCGCGGCGACGACGAGGACGAGGACGAGGACGACGACGAGGACGAGGACGATGTTGAAGCCAGTCTTGATGATATTCTCAAGGAGCGGCTGGTAGTTCTAGAGGACGACGACGAGGACGATGACGAGGATTACGAAGACTCTGACTACAGGAACGATATCGCTCTTCGTGTCCTGCCAAAGCAGCCGGATGAATTCGTATGTCAGAGTTGCTTCTTGGTTAAAAACCGAAGCCAGATTGCAGATAAAGAGAAGATGTTTTGCCGAGATTGCGTTTAGCCGTTCCAGAATCACCATCGACGACGTTTACATAGGAGAACAGTGACAAAGCCAACGTTGACCGAAGTGATAGAAGCCAGCCTTTTTGGGATTGCAGGCGTTGTTGTCGAGCTGCAGGAGTCGTTGCCAAAGATCGTTGCCAAGGGAAAATCCACTCTTGAGCCCAGACTTGGAATGGCTAAATTCGTAGGTCAGTTTGCCGTGGCCAGGGTTGAGAGCGAATTTCAGAAGCGGGCTGACACAACGATTGGGCAGATCGCAGACATGGTTTCACTCCTTCTTGGTCAGTCAAAAGACGAGGAGCGATACGAATCAGATCTTGGGTCGACGGGAGATTCCGTTTTCAGCGAGCAAGATATCTCTACAATCGCGGATGTGCAAACGCCGATTGCCAGGGTGCCAACTGACGCTGGTCACCTCCCAATCACAGGATACAGAACGCTTTCGGCTCAGCAGATTATCGCAAGGCTGGACTCTCTGAACCAATCTGAGCTTGAAGAGATCGATCAGTATGAATCGGAGAATCGTAATCGTGCAAGTATCCGGCGAAGTATCGCCGCCAAGCGGGCAAGACTTTGAGCAGACCTGAACCAATACCAAGACTTGAACCTTTTTCCGGGAAGAAGGCTGAAGAGTTGGAGGAGTTCTTAGCGGAGATTAGTGGTGAGCTGTCTTTGCGCCGTGGAGGGACCCAACTTCTTGGTGAGCTTGGGCATCCAGCAGAGCTTGCGAAGAAGATTTCGGAGTCATCGGAGGACTCGTTTGCTCTTACGGTTACCCTGAATTCGACCTTGAGCGGTCTGATATGGGCAAAGATCGTCAGCAACGAGTTCGGGGACCGGGTTTGTCTAGTTCCAGTCTTTGCGGTGTTGAATGATGCCAGAAGACACGGGGTCGGCAACGAGCTTTTTAGTGCCCTGGAGACATGGGTGGCATCGCGTAACGTGACTGCTATCGAATTCACCGCTTTGCCGGGAGATCGGCATACGAAGAATTTCTGTGAGTCGAATGGCCTGGTTGCAAGATCGCTAAAGATGTACAAGGCTTTAGGTCCGTCCTGATCCGCCCCGATGGTTTTGGCTGAATTGAATGGCCTGCCGCTAAGGTTCACCGGTTGGTTGATCATCTGTTGACAAATAAATGGGCAGCCACAAGGCTGCCCATTTATCGACGAGCGTTGACGCAGTAAAGAGTTAGTCCTCGTTTGTTTCAGTTGCAGTTGGCACTGCAGTATCGGTATTTGCCGAAGACTCAGCTTCATTTGAGACCGCTTCGGTTGGTCCAGCCATGGCGGCGGTTTCTGGTGGGGCGCTTTCTTTGGCAGCGGTCGGGCCAGGTGTAATGGGAGGTGCAATCTTTTTGCGGGGACGCGGAGGTGGCGGAATCGCAATTCCGAGAAGCTGAGCTAGGGCTGGAATTCGCCCCGAACTTTCTTTTGCCAATTCTATGAGCTCAGCGGAGGCATTTTGAGGAAGCCCCTTTGGGTGGACCTGCCGCCTGATGGGGGATTGTGAAAGCGCATCAAGAAGGGCTGCCCATCGATCTGCGGGAGTCTCCGGCGCGAGCATATCATTAGCTGCGTTGGTGAGCTCTTCTAACAGGGCTGCCGGAAGCTTTGCAATCGGTTCAGGTGGTCTCGACGAAAGGCGTACCGCGCGTATAACACGCTTTCCATCAAGGTTTTCGCGAATTTCGGCAAGCCACGCAGCATGCAAAGTTGCTGCTCTTTGTTCTGTCAGCTCCTTCATTTTCTCGAGCATTTCTCGTGTTGTGTCATCGTGACGGATTAAATCTGCTGCGCTTATGACGGATCTTAGGTCTCTGAGGGAAGCTTCGTTCGCGATCTCGATTGCCACCTCCGCCCGGTCTTTCCATGTCGCGAGCTTGAGAAGTGGCAGCATGGGTTCCGCAATTGAAAGCACAACGGATTCGGAAATGGTTGGCTTACCTTCGGCAATCGCCTTCTCGTTCTGGCTCGAGAGCGCCTGACGGACGGCTGGCAGGCCACCCTTTAGCAGCTGTTCGGCAATTGGATGATGTTCTGGAGCTATGTTTTGCAAGACTTGGGTCCTGTGGGTATTTCTGGGCGTAAGCCTCTTGAACTTGGAGACTGGTGCCTTCGGCGCCTGGCTTGGCTGACCTGACCTTTCGGGTCGCTTTTGTTGAGGCCGTCTCTCGGCACCATCAGCTGTCGAAGTTTTGGGGGCTGCGCGCCTACCATCTGAAGTACCCTCTTTTCGTTTGGGTGGTCGGCCTGAAGAGCGTTCAGCACCAGTACCGGTCGGCTGCTCTATGCGGGGTGACCTTTTG
>JAJYDM010000087.1 GCA_021777475.1 Actinomycetes bacterium
TCCGATCTTCGGAGTCGTTGCACGTGCATCGAACAATGTCGACACCGGCTCCGTAAAGCGCATATATCTGGGCTAGAGTGCCCTCGACATCAGAGGTCTTTGTGGTGGTCATCGACTGTACGGTGACCGGCGCTCCACCTCCCACCGGAACCTTTCCCACCATGATCTGACGGGAGTCCCGCCTCGGCCTGATAAATCCTGTCTGTCTAGCCATATGGAACAACCTTTAGATAAGTCGAATCATCTTGATAATGAACCCGGCACAGTGCCAACATTAACCCTAAATCACCCGGGCGTTTAAAAGGTCCCGGCGATTCATAGCGTCTGTCATCCGAAAGGATTGGCCAACGGGTGAGTCACATCAAGATACAGAGCCGTAGCCCCCAGCAGAACGATCACCATCACCACCAAATATGTAAGCGGCATCAACTTCATGACGTCTACGTGGTATCGTCTCTGTTTTGTAGACCGGAGACGCTCGTAGACTGCGACGATGATATGACCCCCGTCAAGAGGTAGCAGCGGCAGGAGATTGAAAATCCCCACAAAGATGTTGATTGAAAATAGCAATGACAGGACCGGGCCCATACCTGACTGCGCGGCCTGGGAGGCCAAACGCACGATTCCCACAGGCGACTCAAATCTGGCAGATGCGCCAGGTGAGTTGATCTGAGTGGAGGGATTCTGCAACTGCTGCACATAGCTTGAGATCCCATGCGGTGAAAAATGACTTATGAGAGCCGTCACGGTCTCAACTGAGTAACTCCACATGTTGGTGAAAGTTGTGCCGACAGCTGCCAGGGGATTCAGTTCCTGAATTGGCGCAACGAGCTCAACCCCTATCACTCCAGTGGCAGACTTGTTGGCTGGCCGCAGCGGCTGACCCGAGATAGTCACATCGCTTGCATTTACAGGTCTAACCGCCTTAGTTATCACTTTCCCGTCCCGGGAAATGCTAAGTAAAACTGGTTTGCCTACCGACTTCGATATAATTCCGGCAAGTTGGTTGGCGCTGGTTATCTTCTGGCCATTTGCAGATACGATCAAATCGCCTGGCTGAAGCCCGGCTTTGGCAGCCGGGGCCAATTGGCCATCAAAACTGCTGATTGCCGCTATCTGAACCTTCGCGGTATTTGGAACTCCAATGAAGCTGAAAAGAGTCCACAAAAGCAAGAATGCCATCACGAAATGCATGAATGATCCAGCAACTCCAACCATTATTCTTCTTGGGAAACTGGACTGGCGAAATGTGCGAGGCTCGTCCGCAGGGTCGACCGAGTCCATGGAATTCATGCCGAGGATACGCACATAGCCACCTGCCGGAATGGCCTTGACGCCATACTCTGTCTCACCTTTTCTGACCGACCAGATTCTGGGACCGAAACCCACAAAGAATTCGGTCACCTTCATTCCTGAAACCTTGGCGGTGATAAAGTGGCCCAGCTCATGAATCATGACCATTGCGATCAGAGCAGCTATGACGGCAATTGTGATCAAGGAGTGGGTAAAGATGCCAAGTGCCACAATTGCGGCAACTGCAACGGCCAATTTGATCAGAGATTGAACTTGCTTTGACTTTTCCGAATTTGAATGGTCCAGATCGGGCGCGCCCAAACTCCTTGTCACGTCGTGGTTTTCTGCGTTTGTCATTTTCTCTCTATAAGGGTCTGGGAAATTCTGCGAGCATGGCTATCCACCTCAAGGACATCCTCCACTGAATCAAGCCCAACATCTTCATACTTTTCAAAACTCGAACTAACAATTGAATAGATGTCCATCCACGAGATCCTGCCTGCCAAAAATGCGGCAACTCCAACTTCGTTTGCCGCATTCAACCAAGTTGGCGCGCCGCCCCCGCGTCGCCCTGCCTCAAACGCGAGCGCCAGTGCTGGAAAGTTGTCGGTGTCGGGGGATTCAAACTCCAATTTTCTCGACTCAGTCCAGTCTAATGCTCCAAATGGCCGTCGCAAACGCGAGGGATAGCCAAGCGCATAACCGATTGGAAGCCTCATATCGGGACCGGATATCTGCGCAACAGCAGAGCCGTCCGTGAATTCCACGATCGAGTGAACAATTGACTGCGGATGCACCACCACCTCGATCTTGTCATAGTCGATTCCAAACAGTTCATGCGCTTCGATTACCTCAAGCCCTTTATTCATCAGCGTGGATGAATCAACACTGATCTTTGGACCCATCGACCAAGTCGGATGGGCTAGGGCTTCCTCTAGGGTGACCGTGGACAGAAATTCCCTATTCTTACCCCGAAATGGTCCTCCTGATGCAGTCAGGATGATCTTCGAAACCTCCACATCTGCGAAAAAGCTAGACCGCAGTGCCTGATGTATCGCTGAGTGTTCGGAATCAACGGGGATTATCTCGCCGCCGTTGGCCCACCTTACCTTTGCCACCAGGTCACCGGCCGAAACCAGCGACTCCTTGTTTGCCAAAGCAAGGCGTTTGCCAAGTTCGAGTGCGGAAATGGTCACCGGAAGTCCGGCAAAGCCAACGACGGCGTTAAGAACCACCTCTGCTGCCTCCGCCATCGCAGTCAGAGCCTCGTCGCCGGTTACAACCTCCGGAGAGTACTCCAGCTGCCCAACCAGTTCCCTGGCCAACTCCTTGCGCCCGATGCCTACTAGCTTTGGTCGAAAGGAATTAGCCTGTTCGGCCAAAAGCCTGACACTGGAGTTGGCGAAAATAGCTGCCAAGGCAAACTGGCTCCTGTTACCCGAGATCACATCCAGCGCCTGGGTTCCCACCGATCCGGTAGAGCCTGCGATGCTTACTTGAACCAATGTGATCTCCAAAAAATGCGCTGATTAGATTTAGCCTAGGTGAAGGATCTTCAACAAGTAGTAGACAGTAGGCAATACGAATAGAAGACCATCTATCCTGTCGAGCATACCACCATGCCCGGGCAACAGTTTTCCCATGTCCTTTATCTGCAGATCCCTTTTTATCATTGATTCAGCGAGATCACCCAGCGGTGCCACAATTGCCACCACAATTCCAAGAATGATCGCATTGGACACGGTCCATGGTGAAATCTGAGACACGATCACGGCGCTAAAAATCAGTGAGGCGATGGCGCCTGCGATCAACCCTTCCCAGGATTTGGTGGGGCTGATCTCAGGTGCGAGTTTGTGCCTGCCAAACCAGGAACCAACAAAGTATGCCGCAGTGTCGTTAGCGACTGTAGCGATGATGGCGCCCATCAAATAGGCGACTCCGTGCGCAGCAGGGAAATCTTGCGGCCTGAGCATCGCAGCACCGAACGATCCCAGCCCGCCAATCCAGAGGAATCCAAGGAAAGTAACTGAGATATTCAACGTCGGCTGGCCACGGATAACTCCAACCAGGTACCACAACATTGAGGCTAAAACCATCGAAGCGAACACAAGCGCGATACCGTTGGCGCCCTTTTGATAGGTGGTGATTAGCAGGGAGACCGTCCCTGCGATTCCCAGAAGCGCCGCGGGTTTGAACCCTGCTCTTCGCAGCGTGTCATAGAATTCGATGACAGCCAGCACAATTCCAACAGTTACGGCAGCAAGGGCAGTTTCAGATCCAAAGTGAAATGCCAGCAGGACTATCGCGCCAAGTGCAATGCCCGTCGAAACGCGCAGATACACTGAACCCTTCCGGCTAGATCGGCTCGATTGGTCGTTTGCTTTTGCCCGGTAGATACGTTCCCTCCGAGAGGCGTATGAACTGGGCGCAAATTCATCGAAACCGCTATCATCTTCGCCGCCATTCGGATTCGTGACTTCATGAATCTCTCCCTGCAGCGGAGCAACAGAGTCGAATCCTGAACTAGTCCCGGACTTTCGCCTGCGTCGTCGCGAGAGTTTTGGCATTGACACGTTGTATCGCTTCGATGGAAGCTCGATCTCTTCCGGCGGCCGAAATACCTCGTCGGAAACCCCTCTGGACTGTTCTACGTCGCCCAACCTCGATCGGCGGGTCGAATCCGTCCGAGAAGAGATCTTCAGTGCCTCCGGGCCTGAACTCCTAATGGCAGGACGCTTGTATGGCCTTCCTTCCCGCGAGTGGCGTCTGGTCCTCGAAGCAACGTCAGACTCATCGGAACTTTCACTGGCCAAACCATCCGACCGTTCAGCAACGAGAGAAGAGGCGTCTTCTGCTGCAGAGTTGAAAAGGGAGGAAAACTTAAGCGACGGCAACCGGAACTTTGTGGAATATTCGTCGCTGTCCATTTCCGAGAGCACCGCCGGAATTTCTCCGGTAGGAGGGTCGGTCCAGGGAGGCAACTGAAAGCCCTCATTACCTGAATTCTCCACAGATTTCGATTCGAATCGATAGTCCCCGTAAACGCTGGACTTCTCATCCTCCGAATCAACTGGTCCGACAAATTCCGCCATGCTACCTCCAACCCCGCGATAGAGAGCGACCAAGCCCTGGTTCAGACCTCAAGCAGCTCTTTTTCTTTCGTGGCAAGCATCTTGTCTAATTCCCCCACGTACTCAGATGTCACCCTGTCGAGTTCCTTCTCGGCTCTTTCCAGGTCATCAGTGGTAATCAATCCGTCCTTTTGCACGATTTCGAGCTCATGTCTAGAGGCTCTTCTGAGATTACGAACCGCCACCTTTGCATCCTCAGCCTTTGCCCGGACGACCTTGACAAGCTCTTTTCGCCGCTCCTCATTGAGTGTCGGAAACACCAGTCTAATAATCTGACCGTCATTGGATGGATTAATCCCAAGATCCGACGCCTGGATTGCCTTTTCAATGGCCGACATGGCACCCCTGTCGTAAGGCGTTATTATCAGTACCCGTGCCTCCGGCACTGAAATTCCAGCGATCTGCTGTAGCGGAACGTTGGTTCCGTAGTACTCAACTTGAAGACGCTCCACAAGTGCAGGCGATGCCCTGCCAGTTCGCACGTTCGCAAAGTCTTGCTGTGCATGGGCTATTGCCCTGGTCATCTTTTCCTTAGTGGATTCGAAGTTTTCAGAAATAATTGAATCTTCCATTAACTCACCAATGTACCTAACTGCTCACCGATCAAGGCTCGCAAAATATTCCCCGGGGTCATTATGTCAAAGACCAAAATCGGCAACTGGTTGTCCTTGCAAAATGTGATAGCGGTAAGATCCATCACCTTCAACTCTTTGGCCACAACATCCATAAACGAAACATCGTCATAGCGGACAGCAGTTTCGTCGAGCTTGGGGTCGGCGGAATAGATTCCGTCGATACCGGAATGGGTACCCTTGAGGATTGCGTCAGCGCCTATCTCGGCCCCCCGGAGCGCCGCCGCGGTGTCAGTCGTGAAGTAAGGACTCCCTGTGCCTGCAGCAAAAATTACGATGCGCCCCTTTTCAAGATGCCTAATAGCTCGGCGCCGTATATACGGTTCAGCAAGCTCAGCCATCTGAATCGCGCTCTGAACCCTTACCGCCTGCCCTTTTCGCTCGATAGCACTCTGCAGAGCCAAAGCGTTAATGACCGTTGCGAGCATTCCCATATGATCAGAGGTGGCCCTGTCGAGGGTTGCCCCCACGCCCGTGGTCCCTCTCCAAATATTTCCACCTCCGACCACAATGGTTATCTCCAAACCCAAAATCGCCTTTGCAGCTACGATCTCCGTAGCAAGCTGATCCAAGACGTTTGCATCGACAACCTCATCGGAGGCCGAACTGGCAAGTGCCTCGCCCGACAGCTTCAGGACTATCCGATGCCATCGGGATCTTGACTTTTTAGCCCTTTCAAGCACCTCCGAATAAGACAACTCAGGCCCCGACGATCACTTGGCTGAAACGAACGATCTTGTGTTTGCCAAGCACCTGCAAAACGCTCTGCTTTTCGTCCTTTGCGTAATCCTGCTCAATAAGGCAAATCTGTCGAAAGAATCCGTTCAAACGACCTTCAATAATCTTGGGAAGCGCTGCCTCCGGCTTGCCCTCGTTTCGCGAAATGGCTTCAAGTGTGATCTTTTCTGCCTCGACGATATCTGCGGGAACGTCGTCACGGCAAAGGTACTTCGGCTTGGCGAAGCCAATGTGAACGGCTATATCGTGTGCCAGCTCCACAGAGCCACCATCAAGCTCGACCAGAACTGCCTGCACCCCGCGTTCGGCTTGAATATGCAGGTACCCATCCACAACGTGGGGTGCCTGGGTCACAAAGCGTGACACTCTGCCCAAAGCGATGTTTTCTTTGAGAGTTACCTTAAGTGCCTCAATCTCATCATTGAAACCTAGAGTGACCGTATCCGAGTCGTTTGAAGACTCGACCAACGAAGTGGCGATCTTTGTGGCCAGGCCAACGTACTCCTTGCTCTTGGCCACAAAATCGGTTTCGCATTTGAGTTCCACAATTGCACCTATGGTATGGTCGGTATTGAGAACCATCGCAACCGCGCCCTGCGAATTCTCTCGGTCCTCTCTCTTGGCCGCACCAGCTAATCCACGCTCTCTGAGGAGTTTTGCGGCAGCGTCATGATCTCCGCCCACTTCCTCAAGGGCCTTTTTGGCATCCATCATTCCAGCACCAGTTGCCCGGCGTAAGGCCTGCACGTCGGCTGCGGTAATTGCCATCTGACTCTTCCCTTTCAATCACATATTCATTGGTCCACCAAGATGTCTGGCGGACTTCTCAAACTACATTTGAACTTGTCTAAGTCCAATCATTGCGGCTGAACCGTCTACTCCTCGTCGCTCGCCCCAGTGGCCTTGCGAGCTTCTGCCTGAAGGCTTGCGATGCGAGCCTCGCGCTCCTTCGCCTCTTCCATGGCTTGGCGGCGGGCCTCTGCTTGCTGAGCGGCCCTTCGAGCCTCATTGTCTGCTGATGCGGCCGCATGTGGATTGCGGAATCTCTGTATCTTTCGACCCTCTTGCACGGCATCATAAATGATTCGGCACATCAAATCGCCCGAGCGAATTGCATCATCGTTACCTGGAATCACGAAATCTATAACATCGGGATCACAGTTGGTATCTACCACTGCAACGATCGGTATACCCAGCTTGTTGGCTTCTGTAACCGCAATGTGTTCCTTCTTGGTGTCGATGATGAAGACCGCATCGGGAAGTCTCGTCATTTCACGAAGACCTCCAAGGTTTCGCTGAAGCTTTTCAAGCTCCCTGGAAAGAATAAGGGCTTCCTTCTTGGGCATATTCTCGAAATCGCCAGCCGCCTTCATTCTCTCATATTCCTGCATCTTCTTGACACGTCCGGATATGGTGGAAAAGTTGGTAAGCATTCCACCCAACCAGCGCTCATTGACGTAGGGCATGCCGATCATTCGGGCGTACTTGGAAACGGGATCCTGGGTCTGCTTCTTCGTACCCACAAACATCACCGTTCCACCCTTGGCGGAGAGATCGCGAACGAAGGTGTAAGCAACCTCAATATTTCTCAGAGTCTGCTTGAGATCGATAACATAAATGCCATTGCGCTCGCCGTGGATAAACCGCCGCATCTTCGGGTTCCACCTGCGAGTCTGGTGACCAAAGTGAACGCCAGCTTCAAGAAGCTGACTCATAGTAACTACTGGCTCAGAAGCCATTCAATTCCTCCCATCGGTTAGTCAAAACTTCCGGCTAGACGTCATGCGACGACCGAGGGGATCCGGAAGTATGAATTTAATTCTTGTGAAAATTAGCAGCACATAGCCTAGCAGGCTGCGAACTGGCTTTCGAGCGGACAATCATTCATTGAAGCGAAATAATCAGAACTAACACTCGGCACGCCAAAGCTTCACCTTAAGCTAGAGCACCGACATTGTATGGATCTGACTCACCCTACCCTGCCTCGCACTTGGAATTGCTCCAATTTCGCAGAGCGTTAAATTCTCCTGGTTCACAGTCTAAGGAAAGTCTTTTCCCTTTCCTTAGACTATCCGTCTACGGGACGTACCAATATTTGAGCCTGCCTCGGTTCATTTACTTGGCAGGGAAGAGTCCCAGAAGCACCCGGATGGCCGGTTTACAGAGACGGATCACACTGTCTCAATA
>JAJYDM010000088.1 GCA_021777475.1 Actinomycetes bacterium
TCGCACTGACTGCCCATTCTGGAGGACGTTCACGAAGTTTAGGCTCCCAAGGCTATGGACAGAGGAGGTGGGAACAGTCAGCACATTTGCCGCCTGTTTGACGATAATTTCGACCGTCGCCGAAGCCCCGGAATAGAGACTTGACGATTGTTGGGTAATCAGCACATTGACTGGGAATGTTGCTACACCCTGGGTCACCGTTGCCATTGGGGTTATCTGGTTAACCTTTGCTGCAAGCGCCTGAGTTTGTCCCGCGGGGATGACCAAGGCCTGTTGATTCAGTTGAACCAGTGAAATTTGGGTGTCACTCACCTGGCCGGTAACCTCAAAAGAGTTTGCACCCTCGAGAATGATGTCACCAGTTGTCGACGCCGCTGCTGAGATAGTCTTGCCTGCGGAGATGTTGACCTCCGCCACAATGCCGTCGACGGGCGCTACGATTGTGGCCTCCGAAAGCGCCTGTTGGGCGCTCGACAACGATGTCTGGGCGGCCGCGATTGCGGCTCGGTCCGAGTCGATCTGTGCGGCAGTGGCGGGCTGGCTTGCTACTGCCGCTGCGTTCTGTGCATTGGTGAGGGCGGTTGTTGCCGAGGTGATTGCCTGATTGGCGGAGTCAATCGACTGGGTGATCTTGACCTGCGTGGCGGCCAGACTGTTTTGAGCGTTTTGAACTGCCTCTAGGTCACCGATGACCTTGTTAGCTTGTGAAATCGCAGCTTGGGCCGCTGATATTGCAGTATTGTCTTGGCTGATGAAGCCCTGCCACCCCGAAGAACAAGGGCCACTTCCACCACAACTTGCCAGTGTAAGTTGTGCATTTGCCAGGGCCTGCTGATCCACGGTCAAGTAGCCTTGGTTGGTCGCGATTACACCTTGAGCGGTTGCCATATCAAAGCTGGATGCCGAATTCCATACAGGAACCGGTGAATTGGAGGCGTTCGAGGCAGGCACCACGGACTTTTGATCGGAAGCAAAGCTCTGCTCATTTATAAGGAGAGTTGACTGGTCGTTGCCAAGAGTGATCTGTACCTGGTTTATCGATGTCTCCGCCTGGTCTAGGGCGATTTGGTTTGAAGCCTGGGTATCGGCAAGTGACTGTTTGGCGGCTGCCAACGCGTTTTGGGCGTTTGTTACCTGCGCCTGGGTCGACTGTTGGACGCTGGATGACGGTCCAGCCTGGTCCAATGCCAGCTTGGCCTGGTTCGAAAGTAGGGCCGCCTGAGCCTGTGTGACTTGAGCCTTGATCGAGGTGGTATCGAGCGTAGCCATTACCTGGCCGGCCTTCACCGCCTGACCCGGCTGTACATTCACTGCATTTACCAGACCGTTGCTTCCAAAGTTCAATTCGAGGTTGGTCACAGGTTCGATTGTGCCGGAGATGCTGATGGACTGGCTGATGTTGCCCAAGGTGGCTGCCGCAGTTTCGTACTGTGGCGTGGAGGTGGAGCCGGTCTGCGTGTAGATGGTCCCCCCAGCAATCAGAATGATTACAACGATGATGGATAAAATGATCCATCGTTTCTTAGCAAACCGTTTAAACCACTTCACTACGGTTTTCTCCTTTAGCCAGTTTGTTTTGGCACGTGTTGCACAATTCGGTTATCCTGAATCAAGCTCAAACTAGGGGGAGTTGTCGCAAGTTAGCTGAATAAAAGCTTAATGTTGGCTTAGGATTCGGATTGCGGTTTATGCCAACGCCTAGTGTATCGCAGAGATCGATGAACTTATCTCGGAAGCGGCAACGATGACTTGTGAGAGCAGCCTCTTTTGCACTTCCGGTGTCACTCTCGATAACGGCGTAGGTATCGAGAGACTTGCAACCACTTCTTTGCCGTGTTTAACGGCGGCCGCGGCTGCCCAAACGTCTTCGTCCACCTCGGAGGAGCTCGTCGCCCAACCATTTTTAGCTGCCTGTTGGATGTCCTGTTCGATATGGTCAAGGCGTCTCAGGTCTCCATCCGCCATGTACAGGTAGTGGGATAAGTGTGCTTTGCGAGCTTGCGGCGACATCGATCCAAGCAGAATCCGCGAACTGGCACCTCCGAGCAGCGGAACCAGCTGTCCGGGTTCGTAGGAAATCCGAAGCCGTCTCGGAGATTCGATGCGGTGAGTGCATGTTGCCATGTCGTTGATCATCCTCACCAAGATGACCGTTTCGCCAGTTTCAGACGAGAGGTGCCTCATTACGGGATCGGCGAAGTCAATCATGGTTTCGGCTGATCTGGCTGCTTGTGCGAGCGGGATCATCCGAGGTGAAAGGCTATATTTGCCGGATCCACGATCAATCAATACGCCAGTTTCCCGAAGGAGTGCAACGTAGCGGTGCACACTCGGAAGGGGGATACCCACTTCGTCGGCCAACTGTCTGGCGGTGTACGTGTGATTTTGACGGTTAAAGCACAACATAAGTTGAAGCACCCGGCGGGCACTCTCAGCTCCTGTTCTTCGCTGGACAGTTTTGGCAGCGCCGCTCTTACCCACTGCATTAGAGACTGACACCAAGCTTCCTCCATGTTGTCGTATAATAAGAGTAACTATATCACGCTCTGATAGCAAGCGTTAACGGCAGATGGCTAATGTTGATGATTTCATTTTGAGGGAGAGTTTTTGTTTATGGAATTCTGGGACACTGATGTCTTGATCGTGGGTGGTGGTCCTGTTGGTCTGACGCTTGCCATAGATTTGGGCCAGCGGGGCGTGCGCTGCATCCTGGTTGATAAGCGGCCAAAGCCGGCGTTTCTGCCCAAGATGGAACGGTGCAATGCCAGGACAATGGAGATATTTCGGCGGCTTGGCATTGTAAACGAGGTGCGTAAAGCCGGGTTTGGTCAAGATCTACCCATGGACGTGTTTGTCATTCGCACATTACAGGATCCACCTATTGCCCACCACCCTTACCCGTCTGTGAACCAACTTAAAGCAGAGGGTGCGGCTACAAACGATGGCTCAATGCCCGCGGAACCCTATCAGTTGATTTCTCAATACACCCTCGAACCATTGCTCAAAGGCGTCGCCGAGGACACCCCAAGCATATCGGTGCGCTTTGGGCATGAACTCGAGACTTTTGCTGAGGATGAGGACGGCGTTACCGCGCTGGTTAGAGACCTGGAAGGTAAAAAGGTGTCTATCCGCGCAAAGTACCTGGCTGGATGCGATGGTGGGGGATCCACGGTAAGAGGGCAACTCGGATTCGAACTTGTCGGAGAGTCACTTCTCGAAATGCACCAGGCGCTTTACAGAGCTCCTGGTCTGTTCGACAGCATTCCCATTGGCCAGGGCCGTCATTATCACGTTGCCGACGAAAAGTCGACCTTTCTAATTGTCCAGGACGACACGGTGCATTTTACTTTGCATGCTGTGGTTGAAGATGCCTCGGAAATGGTCGAGCTGTTCCGAAAGACTGTTGCGTCACCGATCGAGTTCGAGATGCTGTATGTAGGAAAGTGGACCCAACGGTTGATGCTAGCTGATCGATATAGCACAAGGCGAGTCTTCATCGCCGGGGATGCGGCTCACTTGGTAATCCCAACTGGTGGTCTTGGCATGAATACCGGGGTTGGAGATGCAGTGGACCTATCATGGAAGCTTGCAGCGACGCTTGCAGGTTGGGCGGGGCCGGAGCTTCTCAGTTCATACGAGGCTGAGCGCCGCTACGTAGGAGCACGGAACGTCAATGCTTCTAAGCAGGCCGCTGTTGGCCGTCGAACCTGGAGAAGCATCTGCGGCCCTCTGGCCTTCGAAGAGTCCTCGCAAGGCGAAATCCACAGACAGAAGATCAGAGAGTTGGTGGATAAGGAGCAAAGAAAGAGCAATGAGCTATTGGGAATCGAGCTTGGATATAGATATGTCGGATCGCCGTTGATCTTTGAGGAGGGTGGAGATGTTCCAGATTCAAACTCCTTTGACTACACGCCCACAACCTGGCCCGGGAGCCGCCTCCCCCATGTTTGGATTGAAAATGGTACGCCTATTCAAGACATGATCGACCCAAATGGGTATACATTGGTGAATCTAAGTGGAGATTTGAATGCCGGAGAGAGCTTCGAAAGAGGGTTCCGGAAGCTTTCAGTTCCATTTAGGACACTTTCGGTGTCCTCTTCAGCCGCTAGGAAGGTTTATGAGCGAGATTTACTGTTGCTTCGTCCAGACATGCATGTTGCATGGAGAGGCGATAAAGCACCAGCAAATATTGATGAGATTGCTGCCCGAGCCAGCGGTTTTACGTCTCTAGCGGCCGCAGGCAGCTAGCAAGGAAATGCCTTTGGTGATTTTGGGGGAACCGATGGAGCAGTACCGAGAATTTCTACTTATCCTGCAGATGCGAAGCGCAGATGCAGGCGATGGACCGAAAGAGATGATATGAAGATCGATGCTTTCTGCCACATAATGCCTCGTGCATACTATGACCGATTTTTTGAACTTGGAGCGACCAAAGAGGCCGCAAACCTGCGCAAGCGGGTGGCCGGCATTCCGTCAATGGTGGACTTGGACATTCGTTTCAAACAGATGGATGAGTTTGGCGAATACCGTCAGATCGTCAATCTTGCCGCCCCTCCCGTCGAGGATCTGGGGTCACCTGCTCTGTCAAAGGAGATGGCGAGACTAGCTAATGAGTCGATGGCCCAATTGGTTGAGGATCATCCTGACCGCTTTGCCGGCTTCTTTGCAGCCACGCCTTTGGACGATCCCCAGGCCGGTATCGAGGAGTACAACTACGCTCGAGAGCAGCTTGGTTCCATGGGTGCGCAGATATACACCCATGTTCACGGCAAGCCAATGGACAACAAGGAGTTTGAACCTTTTTGGGAGAACGCCGCCAAGAGTGGTGGAATGATCCAGGTCCATCCGGCTAGGAACTCAAGTTGGCCGGACTATCCAACCGAGTCGCGTTCACTGTATGAGATCTGGTGGACCCTTGGCTGGGAGTACGACCTTTCCGCTTTCCAGGCCAGAATCGTTTTCAGCGGGGTGCTCGAGCGTTACCCGGATCTGAAGCTCCTGATCCACCACGGGGGTTCGATGATCCCTCACTTTGCGGGACGTGTCGGGCCCGGCTGGGACCAACTCGGGGCGCGTACGCCGGAGGATCAGAAGGCGGATGTTGAGCACTACCCGTTGTCCAAGCGGCCAATCGAGTACTTCAAGATGATGTACGCCGATTCGGCAATGTTTGGTGCCGCCCATGCACTTCGCTGCAGCATCGACTTCTACGGTGTTGATCATGTCTTGTTTGCCTCGGACACGCCTTTTGATCCAGAGAAGGGGCCTGGCTATATTCGTTCCACCATTAAAAACATGGAGGAGATAGGGCTTTCAGAATCCGAGAAGGAGACCATCTACGAGGGGAACGTCTCCCGCCTGCTGGGGCTGAAGGTCAGCTGATCAATGATGGACACAGTGGGCTCGAATAGGGGCCTGCTGTGTCCATTCACTGTGGTTCGTTTCTTCGGCATGAGATGCTTTTCTCCCGCTTGAGTGGAGACGTCGAAGTCATATTTGCGGAACCTTACGCACTCACTTTGAAGGTCCGCGACAATGTTGGTAGTACTTAAACTTGGGAGTATTTCGAGTTGGAACCTGTCGAACTGACCGTGGCCATGACGCACTACGACCAGATGACCGATCTGGTGACCGGTAAAGTGCAAGTTGAGGGGATCAAGCTCCGGTGCCTGGATTTCAAAGTGGAGGAAATCTTCTACCGCTTTGAACTGTTCCGGGAATGGGAGGTCTCCGAAATGTCGATGGCCACCTATATCTCGCTGGTTTCACGCGGTGACATGTCAATGATCGGACTGCCCGTTTTCCCGTCAAGGGTATTCCGCCATTCCTCTTTCTACGTGCGCTCCGGTGAATTTTCGAACCCGAAACAGCTTGCAGGCAAGATAATCGGCATACCTGAATGGGCGATGACGGCGGGAATTTATGCACGTGCACTCCTTGTGCATGAGTGGGGGGTACCTCTGGAGTCCATCGAGTGGATTCAAGCAGGTGTTAACCAGGCAGGCAGAAGCGAGAAGGTGCCACTGGCTCTGCCCAGGGGAGTAAAAGTTCGTCCAGTGGGCGACAGAAATCTCGATGAGATGCTGCTTGGCGGGGATATCGACGCAATAATTAGTGCCCATGCCCCGACCAGCTTTGAAAACGGGGATCCACGGGTAACTCGTCTCATACCTAACACTTTCGAGATTGAAATGGAATACGCCAAACGCACAGGTGTCATCCCGATTATGCACCTAATGGTGGTAAAGCGTGAGACCGTGGAGGCCTATCCATGGGCCTTGCGTAATCTTTTTACTGCCTTCGATGAATCTCGGGCGCGAAGTGTCGCGCGCCTTTCCGTGGCTCCTGCCGGTCCAGCCAGTAGGGTTCCAGTGCTTTGGCTGGAAGAGGCTATGAAAAATACCAGGGAGGCGTTCGGAGGCCTCGCATTTCCGTATGGTGTCGAGCAGAACCGGCAAACTCTTGAGGCATTCGCGAAATGGTCCTACGAACAGGGAGTGGCGCACCGCATGCTAAGTGTCGAGGACCTGTTCCCATCTCAGGTTGGCTCCGGATTCAAGATTTAGCTGTTGGTGGTTCTGTAATTTGACGGCCAATTGAAGTTGTCAACATCCCTTGGAGACGGTGGAAACTTTGGGACCAATGTCAAGCGGCAGGCATATGCACTTGGGTGGACCTAAAATTTCCAGTGGCCAAGCTGTTGTGGCCCTGATTAGGCGCAACTGATAGGTGTTGTGACTGGTCCGGTCAAATAAAAAAGCTGGTCAAGTGATACTTTCCCCTGGCGGTGTGTGGGGGTCGCAAAACAGGATTTGCGGATCAGTACTCAGTGCCGAAATTTCAATTTCGGAAGCGCACGCTTCGCATTTGCCATACTCGTTGGAATCTATCTTCTTGAGCACTGTCCGCAAAAGTGCCAACTGGGACTCCAGATCGGCCACGGCCCCAGTCAACCTTTCAAGATCTGACGATGTGATGGTTGAAACTTCGGTGCTCATAACAACCGAGTTTAACCCATTGGGTCAAACAAGTTGGATTATTGGGTCAATGAATCTTTAGGTGGCCGCGGAAAAGCGTCACCCATGGAGCGGCTAGGTGCCACTCGAACAGGCCGAGGAGCAGTCCTATTATCAGTGATCCCGAAACGAGCACAATCCGAGCGGTCCTTCCGGATATGCGAACGGAGTGCGCGCCCGGCCTTCGGTTCAGTTCCGGTAACGCAAGTGACCCAGCTTTCATAAAGTAGGCCAGCACGTGGATGGTCATTAAGCCAAACCAGATAATGAAGGAACCTTTATGGATTACGCTCCAGAGTCGTACATTTGGACTGCCGGGTCCTGTTAGAACCATCTCAATGCCGGACCACATCAACAGGGTGGTGGAGACGACGATCAAGGGTGCCAGTATTCTCAGCAAAGGTTTAGGTGGTCCTGCTTTGGAATATCTGGGATTACCGATGTAGTACATGACAAATCTGTAAGAGGTGCTCGCCATCTTAAGCAATATTGGAGGTAAAAGTACCCAGCCAATGAAGGCGTGGACAGTAAATAGAGGCCCAATGAATGGGATCGTTACGCCTTCGATCGCAAGTAGGACAAAGATAAGCAAGCCGGTAAGCGCGGTAAGTTTCGCATTGGCGTGCGTTTTACCTTTGGGGGAGCCCTTTGGGGGTTCTCCCGGAATTACATATCTTCTGGCGACTTCCCAGTTTGAGACTGACAATACTCACTCCGCTGTGTCCTGACCGCTGTAATGGATACATTAAAGGCGGTGCCAATGAAAATTGACTGAAGGGGAGAATGTCAGCGAACAGATTCGATCAGCCTCCTTTTAAGGTGATTTTCAATCCACGGCCATCCATGTCA
>JAJYDM010000089.1 GCA_021777475.1 Actinomycetes bacterium
GTCACCGTGAAGGCTGGCTCAGGTATGTTTGGCTGGACTTTGTTGGCGCAGATAGCGGCCAGATCCCGCATCACGCTAAGAAGCCATGGAGTGGCTCTCCATTTTCGGCGTACTTGGTGTGGATCTCCCCAAGTGCTCGCGCAGACGGCATTGTTGGGGCTAGGCCGTTTCCATGGCTGCCTGTCGCAGAGTTCAAGGTGGCCCAGAGCTGGAGAACCGCCGCTTTCAATGAAAAAGGAGGAGGTCAGTCCAGGCCCAGCTTCTTTCTGATCCTGGCCGCTCTGAATCCGGTCGAGTGAGGGTTCCTGGTTTCGGTAGTCTGAATCTCGTTCCTCTCAAATTCATTGAGAAGACGGATGAGGTCCTCGCTTCTGGTCGGATCGATCAGCGCCTGCCTTGGAGTCAGGTTTCCAAGGGCCGGTATCGATTCGTTGGTCCAGCGGTCTTCCATCTGTTCAAGGTGGGCTGAGATTATCCACTGCAACTCCTTGTCGATGTCTCGAGGGGATTCGAGCCGGAGGTGCCTGGTGTAGTTCTCTGCGTTGGAGTTGATCGATTGTTGGATCTTGTGAACAATTTCGAACTCGCCAATGAGTTCCTTGAACAGTTCCAGGGTCCTCTCAAGTCCTTGAACTGAACTCGCCTCTACAGTCACGAGCCCATTCTCCAAGGAAAGCGCGGCTGTCCCAGTCGTAGCGTCTGGAGAGTTTGATTCTCCCGGTGTCCATTTCCCACCTGACGCTTCGCCGAACTCTCTTGTGAATATTGAAGTGATGTCAACTGGGTAAACGGGCCTTACAAGCGCTTTGCAGAAGATGATCTCCTGGCTTTCGAAGTTCAGAATTCGCGGCGGCCTGAGGCTCGAGGCGAGCCAGCTGAGAAAGTCAAAGGGCTCCGGCGAGTGGCGCAGCAGATCCAGAAGGGCGTCTCTCTGTCTAAGCAGTATCCGGAGTTTCTGGCCCACAAGAATGTGGCCATTTGGCGTGGAAATTGTCCTTGCCATCAAATAGTCGCCCGTTTTGGCGTCAAGTGAGTCAAGGTGTTCCAGTACGGTTGTCTTCTCCCCGGTTAGCGTGTCTCTAAGAGTCAACGTCTGTCCCGGGTCAACGCCCACGATTTCGAACAGCGCCCTTTTGGAACTGTTCAACGCGTCGAGAAGCTGGCGGTCCGAAGGGGACAATAGCTCACCCCTGAGGTCCAGGTACTCCTCGATGCCGCGGCCTTCAAACATCGCGACGTCGAGTATGAAGTCGCCGTAGTCCTCCTCCGTGGGCTCACCGAGCATTTTGTTGAAGGTGAGAAAGAAGTCCGACAGATTCTCCTGGCGCTCCACCCTCGCCATCCAGCGGGTGACTTTCTGAGTTAGCCAGGCAATCCTTGCCTCGGTCGACAATTTAGGTGCCTTCAGACAGCAGGCCTTGTACTTGAGGCCTGATCCGCAGGGGCAGAAGTCGTTCCTATCGGTCGGTGGATAGCTTGGCAGTAGCGCTTCCGCAGCTTTGATCTGTGCCAAAACTGCGTTTGGGTTGCAGTGCCTGAGAGCCGATAGGTACGCCTGAATGTCGCCCCTGTCTTCGATTGAGTTCGCCAGTTCGATTTTGGCCAACTCGAACTTCGGGTCGTATTGAAGGGCCAGCCGGAGGTCTTTTTCCGCCAATGCCGCTTTCCCTTCAAGGGAGCGGGAAATGGCACGGACGTAGTATGCCGCCGCCGCTTTCGATCCGCCCGAAGCGACCAGGTCCGTCATGAAGGCGTCTACCGATCTGTGCGGGAAGGTCTCGAACTGGAAGACCCAGGATGTGAAACCCATGGCCACAGTGCCGTGGTAGAGCGCATTGAGAACCGATTTATAGTTCAGGTCGGCATGCCTGCTCTTTCTCCATTTTTTCCACGCCGCCAGGGCGGAGTCGAACTCTTGGATGCAGCAGCGGTCGAATCCGAGGTTTTCGGCAAGCTTTGCCTTCTTCTCCTTCTGCCAGGCCTCCTCGGGCGTGTTCCAGTCATCAACCATTGGTCCAAGCCAGATGCCCCTGGGCTCGAGCAGCATGGACTGGGTCAATTCCTGGATGGGTGGAACCGGGTCACGGAACAAGGTGGGGTTGTCGCACATCGCGTCAAGGAGGATTTCCAGGGGTTCGACACCTCTGGTGTCTGTGTATAGCCCCTTGAAAGCGCTAAGCAAAGCCACCTGCTCCTCGTCGCCACGATAAAGCTCCTTTGGTCGGAAGACGGAGAACATGTTCCCGGTGCGCCTGAAGGCGATCAAATCTCCGGGCAGGAATTCATTGAGCCATCCTGGAGGCCCAAGGTACGATCCATTGTCCGACGCGTTCTGGACGTGGTCCAGTTTTCTAAAGACCACTCTCAACCGCTGGCCACTGGGAATGACTATCTCGTCAAGATTGAAAGCAAGTCCGTCCAGGTCAGGGACGATGTGGACGAGATCGTTTTCAATCTCTTCGGCCGTTATCCTGTGGGTCAGGCACGCACCCTCGAGCATCTTGTCGGTCCTGTTGTACAGGCCTGACGCCGCTCCCCAAATCGCGTCTGACTCGTCGAGTATGCGGGAAAGTTCGTCTGAGGGAGAGTCGAGATTGCTGATGATTCCGTATTCTGCGAGCTGTTGGACAATATCCACCAGTGGTTTGGGCTCGAATTCGAGAATGCTCAAGACGATGCCAAGAAGAGGTTCCGATGGATTCACATACAGTAGGTTATTTGAACTGATACCAGGGTGCAATGGTTTATCGTCTGGGACACGTTGTTAAGAGCGTCAAGCCACTCCAAGTGGCCAAATTTCAAGTCGGCTGGCCGTCGCCTTTGTCATCGTCGAAGCCGACCGTGATATGTTCGTCTCTCAACCTGTCCTGCTGTTTGCTCAGAGCGCTGAGGACCTTTTTGTCCGCTCGGGTCCAAGGCGGGCCTGAGATCGAGCGGGGCCACAGGTGTCTTGCCGCCACGACGTTGATTTCGGCGCTGTAAATAAGGATTCTGGCTCCAAGGTAGATCCATGACAAAAGGCCGAGGACGACGGCAAAGAAGCCGTAGACCTGACTGGCGTTCCTGAGTTCGTGGCTCACCAGATATCCGCCTAGCAACTGGAGGAGTGTCCAGGCGATCCCGCCCACCGCCGCACCGATATAAAGCCGCCTTGTCTCGATTTGCTTGGGCGTCAATATTCGAAATGCCAACAAGTAAAGGGCCAGGTTCACCAACACAGATAGAACCAGAGCGATGGCTCTCAGCTCGAACCGGGAGGAGGCAAAACTCGAGAATGCGGAGAGGGCTGACCCCAGCAGAAAGAATATTCCGAGCACAAAGACGAGAGCCATTGTGCGCACCAGCCGGGTCAGGTATCCGGGACGTTCTACAACAGGAATGTTCCAAACCTGCGCCATGGCGTACTGGCTGGACTGGCTGGCTCCCTGCGATCCGAAGATCAGGCCGATGATGCCCACTGCCAGAGTGATCGGGTCCTTGCGGTGTAGCGCATGGATGTTGTTGGCGATTTCGGACCCCAGGATCGGAAACTGGGAAAGTGCGGAATTGACTACCCGCGCTGTGATGGAAGAGCTTGCTCCAACAATTGATCCAAAGATCGTGACAACTAAAAGCAACAGGGGGAACATCGAGGTAAACCCAAAAAAAGTGATCAGACCCGCCAGTGAGCCGCCCTGGTCGTCACCAAATTTCTTGATCACTCCATAGGCGAATGCTAGAGGTCTTGAACTCTGCTGCAACTTGTCCAGTCGATGAATCGCTTGTTCCAAAAGATTCATAAAACCTAAACGCTCCTGGCTTTGGTGGAGATCATAGCCAAATCGCGGCGCAGCGTCCGACGGTTGTTTTCTTTTCTGGTGCTGAAACTGTAGCGGAGGCTTTTGGTCTCAGGTGTTCAGGCCGTGATCCCGATCTCTTCTAGGAGTGCAAGCACTTTTGATTCAATCTCTGAAACGATTTCCCGCACCACCTCGATGGGCTTGCCCGCCGGGTCCTCGAGTTCCCAATCGATGTATCGCTTGCCCGGGTAAAAGGTGCAGGCGTCGCCGCAGCCCATGGTGATGACAATATCCGCCTGCTGTTGAGCCGATTCTGTCAAGGGCTTTGGGAACTCCTTGGAGGGGTCAAGGCTCTTCTCTTTGAGAATCTGCGCCACATGGGGATTGATCTCTTTGCCGGGGATTGATCCGGCGGAGGATACCTTCACTCTTCCGCGGGAATAGTGATCTAGAAGGACCGATGCCGCCACACTGCGGCCGGCGTTGTGAACGCAAACGAAGAGTACTTCTGGGACTGTCTTCACGTGCCATCCTTATTAGAAGTGGGTAGAAACCCAAAGCGTGCCGAGAGTGGGCCGAGTCTTTCCGAGGTTGGCGCGACAGACCCGATCTTTCAAGACACTTGCCAAATCCAATATTTAGCATATAATCAATCTATGTTGATATCAACTTCAATTAATAAGTTATCCGTATTCGCGGACCCGCTTCGTTCCGAGATAATCGAGCTCTTGGCCGACCAACAGCTTTGCACCTGTCATCTGGTTGAGATGACAGGTGCGCGCCAACCGACCATCTCGCACCATCTCAAGATCTTGCGCGATGCCGGCCTGGTTGAAACCGAGGCCTTCGGCAGGAACACCTATTATCGACTTTTGCCCGAGCGTCTCCTTGAGTATTCCGGCCTGCTTTCTGAACTTTCCAACCGGGCCAGTTCGGCCTCCAGAGTAAAGCACCCTTGCGCGTAGCCCGCGATGCGTGACCAGGCTGTTTTGTACGAGAAGTTCGGGGCGGTCGACCTTGGGCGGGTGAGGCCTGCCCCCTGGTCGCCTTTTGCCATGAACCTATTCGAACCCGACCTTACTTGGAGTGGCAATTGCTGAGTACCTTTCAAGTTGACGTTGCCGCTGTGGTGATTTTTATCGCCACTCTAACGCTGGTCATCGTCCAGCCAAAAGGGCTGTCCATCGGGTGGTCGGCGACCGGCGGAGCGCTGGTCGCTCTCGCTTTGGGCGTTGACCAGCTGAGCAATGTCGCAACCGTTTGGAACATCGTGTGGAACGCCACTCTAACTTTCGTTGCCGTCATAATCATCTCCTTGGTGCTTGATCGAATTGGTTTCTTTGAATGGGCCGCCTTGCATATGCTGCGAGCGGCTCGTGGGCACACAATGCGGGCGTTCGTTTACGTGATCATCTTGGGTGCTGTTGTGGCGGCGCTATTCGCCAACGATGGGGCTGCGTTGATCATCACCCCTATCGTGTATCAGCAGATGAGGGTACTGGGATTCAGCCCGCGTCAAGCGATGCCCTTTGTCATGGCAGCCGGGTTTGTCGCCGATACCACCAGCCTTCCGCTCTTGGTCTCCAACCTGGTGAATATCGTTTCAGCGAGCTTTTTTCACATCGGTTTTGGGACCTATGCCGTCACCATGGCGCCAGTGGATCTGGCCAGCTTCTTGGCCAGTTTTGGCGTCCTGTATCTCTACTACCGCAAGTTGCTTGACAAGACCTATGATCCAGGGAAACTCAGTAGCCCGGACACGGCGATAAAGGATGTGAAGCTATTCCGAGCAAGTTGGGTGGTTCTGGCGGCGCTTTTGGTTGGGTATCTGGCCTCAGAGCCACTTAGCCTGCCCGTTTCTTTGCCCGCATCTTTGATCGCGGTAGTTTTTCTTTTCATGGCAAGAAGGTCTGAGGTGCTTTCAGTCAAGAAAATTGTGCTGACCGCGCCATGGAAGATCGTGGTTTTTTCCCTGGGGATGTATTTAGTTGTCTATGGACTTAGAAACGCGGGGTTGACGCATTATCTGAGCACCGCTATCAATCGTGTCCAGCCTGCTGGGTTGATACCGCTCACCCTGGTTGGTGGTTTTGGTGCCGCTGGCCTCTCAGCGGTCATGAACAATATGCCCACCGTTCTCATCGGGTGCCTTTCCATAGCGGGGTCCAGCGCTCACGGCATCTCTCAGCTGGCTCTGGTTTACTCCAATGTTGTGGGCTCCGACCTTGGACCCAAATTCACCCCTATTGGGTCACTTGCGACTCTGCTGTGGCTTCATGTCCTTGAGAGCAAGGGGATAAAGATCGGATGGGGCCAGTACTTTCGTACAGGCATTGTTCTCACCGTACCTGTGCTCCTCGTAACCCTTCTGGCATTAGCGGGCTGGATAATGGTAGTTCATTAGTTGTTATCAACCCCATCTGTTAGGGAGTTGCGCTCCTACGAGCGAGGCGGTCCAGTTCAAAGCCGACTCGGGCCGGTTGACATCGCAGGGTATAACGAATGCCCGGATCCGACGGAGCTATCTAAAAGGCACATTCAGTGGCGCCTGAGAATGCAGTGCTACGATTTTTGCGAGATCGACCTGACGCCGGGAGCGACTGGTCTTGCCGAATTGTTGTATGACTTGGGGAGTGAAGCTAATGACAATCAACAGGCTGGATCCGGGGGCCTCGGTATTGGTTGTAATCGATGTGCAAAACGACTTCTGCAGTCGAGACGGTGTCATGGCCAGATCTGGGAAAGACGTCTCCAGTGCGGTCGACATGGTTCCGAGGCTTGCGGGACTGATTGCCGGCGCGCACGAGGTGCATGTGCCCGTCATTTTGGTTCGGACGATTCACTCGGAGGGTACGACCTCGGAGGCGTGGCGATACAGAACCGGCAGGCGGGAGGCGGTTCCCAACTGTCTGCCGGACAGCTGGGGGGCGGAGTTCTTCTCCTTGAAGCCTCAGCCTGGAGATTTCGTTGTTACCAAGCATCGCTACAGTGCGTTCAACTCTTTGGAATTCACTGAACTGGTTGCCAGCCTTAAACGGCCATCGCTCCTGTTTTGCGGCGTCGCCACCAATGTCTGCGTTGAAACCTCTCTTCGTGATGCCACATGCTTTGACTATTATGCAGCGCTGATTGAAGACTGTTCCAGCGCGTATTCAAGGGACCTTCACGAGGGTACGGTCAACAATATCAGGGCTAACTTCGGAGTGGTGGTAACTGCGGAGGAAATCCTTGGCCAATGGCGGAAGACAGCGGGATCGAATGGCAGCGATTAGATTCACAAAAAGATTGTAGATACATAAGTCCTACAGGTCTCGACAGATGGTGCTTGATCGTGTCAAGCATTTCACCATCGAGTGAATATCCTGATGGTCAAGGCCAGCGGATTCCATGAAATTACGGGGCAGCTCGGAATGAGTCGTTCGGGTCAGTGGAGCCAACCATCTGGTCGGTGAACTGATGCGGTGGTTCTGTGACTTCTATGTTACTTCCAAGTAATTTCTAAGAAATGATGGTTAGTTTTAAGCATGGGGCGTAATATCCACGAGCGACGCTAAGGAGGCTCAGTCATGAGATATTACTACGGCGGTCCCGAGGGTTGGAATTGGTATCCAGTCTTTGGAATGATAATGATGTTTTTGTTTATTGTCCTGGTGTTTTTGCTCGTATCCTTTATCTTCAGGCGTCCTATTCACAATCTCGGATCGCGTGACCACGAATCTCCACTGTGGGGCACGAACGCCTTCAAGATTCTAGACGAGCGTTTAGCACGCGGGGAGATCGATATCGAGGAGTACAACCAGCGGAAAGAAGCGATTAAACGCCACCAGCAAGAGTAACCGCCCACTCATCGCTGACTTTTATTGAACTATCT
>JAJYDM010000090.1 GCA_021777475.1 Actinomycetes bacterium
CATGATCTGCGTCCCACTAGGAAAAAACCCCGCAAGACGTCCTGAAAGTGTTACGGCTTTCTTCACCTGCGATGGGATAATCAAGAGCAAGCGCACTCAATAAACAATTAGTGACTCAACCGGAGGTATCGGTCCCTTGTGTTGATTTGGAGGAGTTCGACGAAGGTGGCCTGTTGGGCAGGAAGACAACGACAACCAAGGCTCCAACCAGCGCACACACTGCACCGGTGACAAGTCCCAAATCCATTCCACTGACGAATGCCGACTTTGCTGCTCCCGCAAGTGCGGCACCCAGAGACCCGCCAAGTTGGGAAGCCACCTCCAAGGCCCCGCCAACAGACCCTGTAATAAGGTGCACGATCTCGCCGGGGACTTGATAGCTCGCCAAGGCACTCGTCATGCGGGCCTGATAGCGGGTAGCCATCAGGCTTCCGATGACCGCCACTCCCAGCGCTCCTCCGGCTTGAAGGAATGTTCCGTTTACCGCTGACCCAACTCCAGTGTGGCCGCTTGGCAGCGATCCCATGACGGATTCGGTTGCAGACGGAATAACCAGCCCCATCCCCACACCTAGCATGACCATTCCAAAGACAACGCCACCATATGTAGTGACCACCGTGGCTCCCGAAATTTGCCACAGCCCTCCGGCAACCAAAAGCAGGCCGGCCGCTGCGGTTACCTTGGTACCTACATATCGGACTGCAACAGCAGAAATTGGCGCTACCACTGCGATTGCCGCTGCCGACGGCAAAACGCGCACGCCGGTTTCCAAGGCCGTATAGCCCAGATTGAACTGGAGGTACTGAGTCAAAACAAACAAGGAGCCGACAAGTCCAAAGCTAACCAGGCCCACAGAGGAGACCGAAGCCGAAAAACGCCTGTTCTTAAAGAAGGCCAGATTGAGCATTGGATGGTTACTAATGCGTTCGAACAACACAAAGACCCCGAGAAGAACTAGACCTATAGCTCCTACTACTGCCACTAACGGAGATGACCAGCCACGGACTGGCGCCTCGATAAGCGCCCAAAGAACAAGGCCCAGGCCGATCACCGAAAGAAGCGCTCCAACTGGATCAGGCCGCCGGGCCATGGGATCTTTTGATTCGGGCAAAAGCGGCATCGAAAAAAGGATTCCAATAATCGCGATCGGAAGATTGATCAGGAAGACCGATCCCCACCAGAAATGCGCAAGTAGGACTCCACCGACAATCGGGCCGATAGCCAGGCCAATTCCAGCGGTGGCAGACCAGATGCTTATGGCACGCTGTCTTTCGTTGTCATTGTTGAACATGCCGGTGATGATGGAGAGCGTCGATGGCATCATGCCAGCTCCACCCAGCCCCATAAATGCCCGCGCGGCAATTAGAACATCAGAGGATCCGGAAAAGGCGGCCCAAGTCGATCCGATCGCAAATACAGCCAGGCCAGTTTGAAACACCCTTTTGCGGCCAATCCGGTCCGCCACACTTCCGATGGTCAGCAAGAGTCCGGCATAGACGATCACGTATGAATCGACGATCC
The DNA here is from genome assembly GCA_021777475.1 of Actinomycetes bacterium. Taxonomy (GTDB): domain Bacteria; phylum Actinomycetota; class Acidimicrobiia; order Acidimicrobiales; family Acidimicrobiaceae; genus SCQM01. Next base: position 1,522 of record JAJYDM010000090.1, read on the forward strand.
ACTGCAGCTCCGTCGTGGTTGCATGAAGGTCACGAACGAGCGTGGGAAGGGCGACATTCAACACTGTGCTGTCCAGACTGATCATAAGAAGCGATACGCAGAGAATGGCCAATGCAAGCCACTTCCTGACATCCCCTCGCACAGGTTCGTCGACGCCGGTCAACGAATGCACTCCGAAAAATCGGTAGGATGCACCCGCCTGGCGAGAGCGACCAGATGCTCCTTTTCAATGAAGCGGCAAAGCCCCATTTTGTGGCTCCTTCGAGCTAGTTCCACATAAACCGTACGATCCTGCAAATCTGACTGTAGTTAACCATGCCGCAACAAAGCCAGCCACAGGGTTCTGGTCAACACGCATCCGCGCCTCGACGATGAAGCGCAAATACGCTGTGGTTGACGCCTGTTGAACCAGCTACCACGTCCCGCTAAAGAAAGCCTAACTCAGTTTCCGTCTGCCGAGCAAACCCTTTAAAAAGGCCGTCTCGCATGACAGATAGCTATCTAGAAATGGAGCAGGACAGGAGCTTTTCTGAACCCTTCTCAGATCCGAATACGGTTGTGCTGGCCGTGGACGAGATGGTTCTCACCCAGGAGACGGCCAGTCAAGAGGTCTGGATTCCTTTAGAAACCACTCCAGCTGTGATCGAGATCAACGGACTGAGATTGGACAGAAGCATCTGCGGCTTTTTTCCCTCAAGACAGGGGAAGGACACGCAATTTCAAAAGCGCCTCAGAAATTACATGACGTTGCGGCCAGACTGCGTCAAATTCGCGATGTATACCCCAAGGAGAAGGTTCTGGTTTCATCGAATGAGCCGAGGCGGTACCGCGTAAGCGTCTCAAATGAGGAACTAATAAGCCATCATATTCAAGCAGTGCACTTCTCTCCATTTTTCCCGAGCTCAATCCCCAAGGACGCCTATGCACGAATGGATACCCAGCAATAATTTACGGCCGCTGCATCCTCAAGATTGAACCTTAAACAAAGGAACTCTTCGCTTTCCTCAATGTAGCTGAGACCCCCAGTTCATTTCCGGATTCCAAGAGCAAGTGGGTGTGTTAGATATATAGGGTGGGGCAAAGAAACCGAGAGGTTGTTACATATGGCTGCTAAATTCGCCACCGCCAAATTGAAGCCGGACGGCAGATCACCCGGCACCATTATCATGCGCCTCACAGGGAAAAAGGCCATTCGATCCGGCGCTGGATGGGGCACGTTTTTCGGGATAATGATTGCTTCCTCGGCCTTCAGCTACCTGTCAAGTTATAAGACTTCTGCCTCGAGAAGCGGGCTGGCTGCCTCCTTCGGTTCGAATACGGCGCTGGCAACTCTTTTCGGCCCCGCCCACAATCTCCAGACCGTGGCAGGTTTCACCGCATACAAGGTTTTGGCATTCTTGAGCATTACAGGCGCTCTGTGGGGCTTGTTGATCGGAACCAAGCTGATGCGTGGTGAAGAAGACACTGGACGGTGGGAGATTCTTCTCACCGGTCAGACCACAAATAGAGCTGCTGCAGCCCAGGCTCTCGCCGGTCTGGGTGCCGGAATTGTCTCTCTCTTTGCAATCACCGCCGTTTTCACGGCACTCGTAGGGCAGTCACCGCAAATCCATTTCACCCTCGGCCAGTCAATATTTTTCGCATCTTCGCTTGTCTGCACTGCCGCAGTGTTTCTCGCGGTGGGAGCGCTCACAAGTCAGCTGGCGGCTACGCGCAGAGAAGCGGCGACTCTCGGTGCTTATTTGTTGGCCGTCTTTTACGCGCTTCGCATGATTCCCGATTCCGGCATTGGTCTTGGGTGGCTAAAGTGGGCAACTCCATTCGGGTGGGTGGAAATGCTCCAGCCCCTCACCGCTTCCAATTGGGTTCCACTCTTGCCAACCGCGGCACTTGTTCTGATACTCGCTGGTGCCACAGTCAAACTTGCTGGGGTTAGAGACCTCGGGGCTTCAATATTTCCAGATCGGACCACCGCTCCCATGAGGGACAGACTGCTTAACGGCGCCTTTGGATTGAACGCCCGTCTGGTGCGACCAACAGTCATCGCCTGGGGGGTAGCCCTAGCTGCCACTGCTGTCATCTATGGGGTTATCGCGAAACCGGCCGGCGCAACGCTGGCCAGCTCCAATAGCATTAACACCGCCCTTACACGCATGGGCGCCCGCGGAGACGGAACCGCAATCTATCTAGGTGTCGTATTCCTGATGCTCGCAGTCATGGTGTCCTTCATCGCTGCCGGACAGACCACCTTCAGCCGAATCGAGGAGGCAGAGGGGCGCTTGGAGCACCTCCTGGTACAACCACTCTCGCGATGGTCTTGGTACGGCGGCAGACTCTTGGAAGCTACGGCCATACTTATATTTGGTGGTTTGGAAATTGGCATATTTTGTTGGCTAGGCACCTCCAGCGGACACAACGGAATTCCATTTTGGACCCTGATTGAAGCTGGTCTTAATGTCGTGCCTCCAGCGTTGCTCATATTGGGAGTTGGAGCGCTCACATTAGGGACGTGGCCGCGCGCGACATCGGTCATAGTCAATGGCCTGATCATATGGTCAGTCATGGTTGAGCTGATCGGAGGAGTATCCAACACCAGCCATTGGCTGCTCGACACCTCCGTCTTTCACCAAATGGCGCCAGCCCCCGCCTCGGCACCGAACTGGACTGCTAGCGCGGTGATGATCGGAATTGGTGCGGTCGCCGCAATAATAGGCGCAGTCACCTTTCTGCGTAGGGATTTGAAAGGTGACTGACCCACTGCGGCATAAAGACGGTATTCATTCCCGTCTTTGGCAAATTTTGTTCAAATTAAGTTCCAAGAACAACTTACTCCAATCGCCTCCGACATCATTTTGAACTCCGCGTTACACCAAGGCGGTATAAGGTGGAATCTATCCACGACTGTCGCCGTACCGCTCAAGAAGGCTGGAACCGCCATGCGTTTCCAATCTCCGACGTCCGGGGCCATCGCCTCGATGGTGCTCATCAACGCGTTCGGACTTTCTCACACGGAGATCAGCAGGCAACTCGGATTCTGTGCCAACGCAGTGCCGAATTGCCTGCGGGTATGCCAGATCAAGGCCCGCGATACACACAGGTGGGATTGTCAAGTTCACGCGACGCCGGGGATTGCTGACACTGTGGTGCCAAATGGTAATTTACACCGGTAATTAAGCCATGAAAGGGGCATTCCGAAGTGAACGGCGGGCGCCAACGGACGCAAGGAGCGTCGCTGTGAGCATGAATACGACGGGGACAACCAGGTTGATCAGGGCAACTATTCCGGCGGTTCCTGGCGCTGTGCCTGCGAAGAACCAGGGTGCTGAGTGAGCGATGGAGACCCACCAGACGGAGGAAGCAACGGTCGTGGCGGCCATAGTAGCGGCCACCGCCACCACTATGCGGGTTTCGAGTGTTAGCAAGTGCGGTTTGAGGTTAAGGTGCCGAACGATTGACGTGGCCGCTGCAGCCCAACTGAAGAGACAGCCGGAAAAGAGGACCACCCAGCTGAGCAACGCTACGCCGTAGGCAAGATCGTGTCCGTTGCGCTGAGCAAAGGTCAGATGGTGTGCCCAGATGCTGACGCCCAGGAGACTGATCGCGGTGAGCCCACTAATGGCGCTCGCGCGGTAGATCGGGCGGCGGACCTGATGCCACCCGCCTGTTCGCAGGAGCATTGCGAAAGTTCTGCCGCAGAGCGCGACCCCAGCGACCACCAGAACAGCTCCGATCACAGCGGCGACAATCAGCGATGTGAAGGCGACTTCCGGCAGCCGAGCGCTTGCCACGGGCACTGCCGCTTTCCAGTATTCGGCTGCCTTTGCCACGCCGATGCCTCCGAGAACGAAGAGCATCCATGACCACATCACGAGGACGATACCGCTCTGTACTCGATCCCAGGGTGTGAGATCGTTTCCGAGAAGTCCCATCGCTCGTAGTCTTTCGCGCAGACCTGCGATCGCGACGTTTGTCAAGAATCGAAGTGACGGGCTACGGCGTGCGCTCGATTGGAGAATGAGGCAGGTTAACTCGTCGCCATAGCGGGCACGCCAGGCTCGTGGGTAAAAGCGTAGGAGAACCCGCAAAGTAATGTCGGTCATGCGAAGCCTCCGGCAGCAATCACTCTTGGGGCTCTCGGCGCTTTCGCTAGCCTCATGGTCGCTTCGTCGACGACCGTGCGTAGCCCGGCGAGAGTCGCCTCGAGCGCTTCGCGGCCGGCGGACGTCAACTGGTATGGACGAATACGGCTGACGGCACCGAGTGGTTCAATCAGATTGCGCTCTTCCAGTCGGCCGATGGCACCGTACAACGAACCCGGTCCGAGTCGCACGCCTGCAAAACCTTCGATGTCCTGCATCAGGGCGTAGCCGTGCTTCGGGCCTGAAATCAAACTGGTAAGGATCAGGAAAGGTGGATCGTTCTCGCGAACTGAGACGTGTCGTGGTTCAGCCATGAAACATATAATACTACGTATAACGTAATAACGCAATACGTACTATCGGTTGCGTCAGTACGTTAAGCATAGTCAAATGGCTGGATTAACACTGGAGCGGGCGCGATCGTCGCCACACCCGTTCTGGATCCAACTGTTCAGCGCTAACAGGGAGAACCTTACGGGACACTACGAAAACTAGGTGGAGATGAGGGGACTCGAACCCCTGACCCCCTGCGTGCAAATCAGCTACAAAGGGGTTTAAGAACTCCCATGAAACTGCATATAAGCAGCTCAAGAGTAGTAAGACTACCAACAACTACCAGTAATAAACAGCTTTGAACATATAATTTATGTCGCGAATTATGTCCTGGATATAGGCCTACTCTGGGCCGCGAATAAACTCATCTATGGCCTTTTGGCTGATACGCCATTTGCCGCCATAAGGACCCGTACGAACACCTTTCAGACGACCTTCATTTAGGAGCTTACGCAGGGTGTTGGTTGAAAAACGCAGCTGTGCCGCAACCTCAGAAATGGTCAATATCCGGCTCGGCGCGGGTTGCACGTTGTTGGACAGCATTTCCGTTTTCACGCCGCCAACCTCTTCCACTCCAATTCATCCCGCCGTTCGCTCCAGGAGTCCAACCACGCCTCTTTATATTCATGCCACCATTTCCGAACTAAGCGTCCATCGACCTTTCCGTACCAGCCGAACGCGACCACACCCCATTTCACGCTATCATCTTCAAAAAACTCAAGCGGAACATTCGACTCTGTCGGAAACTCTGACTTTGCGTGGTCGATAGCCCACTTCACCCGCAGCTCCTTCAACATGCCGAACGTCACCGACCAGCCACGGGACTTGCTAAGAAACCACCCCCCGAACCCGAACGTATGGGCGTGATCCTGAAGCTTCAATTTGGCAAAGCGCGGATCCTCACCCATTAACCAGGCAACGCGGGCAACAAGACGGGGCCACCAGGCAGAGTCGTGCAACGCGTCAATCCGCGCGAGAGAGCTGAACTTGTGCGCAAAACCGAGGGCATCAGTCGCAGCCTTGGTCACATACTTACTGGCATATTTGACAAAAAATTTCACATTCTTATCGTTAACTACTACTACGTTAACCTGCTCTCCAAAACTGAAATCCCGCACGATAGCGTCAGGGTGTAGGGCCATCTTCGCCGGAGATTTCACCAAAAATGAAGTAGCTGAACTGATTGGTCGCTGGTGCTCCCGTGCATCTCGGTCACGGATTCAGAGCTTCACCAAGTTGTCAAAGACGATCCGTACCCACAAAGATGGAGTCATGGCTTCGATTGAACTTGGCATCTCTAACGGAAGGGTCGAGGGGTTGAACACCAAAGTCCGCTCCATTATCGCCAGATGCTATGGGCTTCATTCTGCAGAGGCGACACTCGCGCTTGTCATGCTTTCTTGTGGACCAATCAATCTGCAACTGCCATATGAGCGGAGGAATTCATCCACATGAGTGTCAATAGAGCCATTTTTATTGCTCGAGGTAGATCAAATTAATCCCTCTGTAAATAGTCCGTGAAGTTGGGCCGGCCCCGTCACATTCCGGTAGTCGAGCTGGTGCGGTTCCTGGCCAGCAAGATGGTCGATGACTTGCGGAACAACAACCAACTTCGTTAATTGCGGGTTGAGGATTTTGTCAAAGGAGTTGCACTG
>JAJYDM010000091.1 GCA_021777475.1 Actinomycetes bacterium
GAATTTCGTAACGGTCCCGGTGTATATCGCGTAAGTCAAGCATCTGGCAAAATTTAAGATTTAACTATGTTCAGAATGCAAACCGCAAAGTTGGAGACAGGATCAACGAAATTGATCGTTGCCCATCGAAAGACTTTCATCTCACCGCCATTCTGGACTCTGGGGGATGAGGGCGACACGATCCCTTGAACAAAGAGATAAGCGGAATTCTCAAAAATATACTCATTTCCCCTGGAGACGCTGAAGTAGAACTTCACCCGCTTAACCACAACAATCCTCGGATTATGTCACTGCAATTTCATGGCAGAGTTCACGCGGTTCCTGGTAAAAGCGGCGGCCCACTTCGCATCGGCTGGGACAGTGAAAAGAAAGAAGGCCAAAATGAGACGCAAGACGTTTGATACTCTGGTTAGTCTTACTGGAATGCTGTTGGTTGTTGTGTTGATAGTGGCTGGCGCACTGCTGACCTGGGGTCATTTCTACATCAACAACGAGGTATCCACTCAGCTCGCTTCGCAGAAGATCTACTTCCCTGCCGCAAACAGCCCAGCTGTCGCGGCACCCGAGTTCTCGGCGATGAAGCAGTACGGCGGACAGCTGCTGACCACAGGCGCGCAGGCTGAGGTATATGCGGACCACTTCATTGCTAATCACCTCAAGGACGTTGCCGGTGGCAAGACATATGCCCAGCTGTCGAGCGAAGCCCAAAGCCAGCCGAACAACACCACACTGGCAAACCAGGTTGAAACCCTGTTCAAAGGTGAGGCCCTCAGGGGAATGCTGCTCAATGCCTACGCGTTTGGGACAATCGGAACCATTATGGGCTTTGCGGCAATCGGAGCCTACATAGCAGCGGCAATCATGCTGGTTCTGTCGATACTCGGTCTCTACCACTCCCTCAAGGCGGATCCGATGGATGAGATCCTCACCGGAACCCCAAGAAGCGAGCGTAGCTACCAGTCCGTAGGAGCCAATGCCTAATCTGCAGCACAGGTAAAACAGTGAATTATTAACTCCAACTCATCCTGGTCTTATCTCTCACAAGAGATCCGTACACTGACCAGGATGAGTTGTTTTCGCATCTTGAAGAGTTCCAATGGCGCGAGCGCGTCTTGACCGGCGTGGGTATACGATTCGGAAGTTTGCCGGACAAACCAGTGATCTAACCATGGGATCCTAACTCCTTGTATCACGTCCACCACGGCTCATACCCGCATCTGACAGCGCGTACTTTGGCGGACCGGTTCAATCAATGAATTCTTTCAAATTATTATAAAAAAAGTCGGGTTTTAATTTCCTAATTCTCTAATTCCTGACTATAGTGATAAGAATTATGGGAATTAGAACACAACTATCGCAAACCTTTACTTTCCCGAACCCAGTGAACGAAATCTCGGCACGGACGGTGGCAGCAGGAGTTGTAATTCTGGCACTCACCACCATTGCAACCGGTGCCCATCTGTTAGTGTTGGTTCTTCTTTACGGATTTGCCGCCCGCGTGGCCGCGGGACCGAAGTTCAGCCCCTTGGGGCTGCTGGCAACCAAAGTAGTCGTCCCGAGACTTGGCGTGGAGCCAAAGATCGTCGCCGGGCCACCAAAAAGATTTGCCCAGGCAATCGGCTTCACATTCTCACTGGCCGCCACAATCGCCTATTTCGCGGCAGGTTCCGCAGCGGCGGGAAATATCATTCTTGGACTGTTGACGATCGCCGCATTCATGGAATCCGCACTTGGCTTTTGCCTGGGATGCAAGCTCTTTGCAATACTGATGAAGGTCGGCGTAATTCCCAATGACGTATGCCTCGAATGCGCGAATATTTGGACCCGTCAAAAGAGTCCGGCTCTCTAACGCCAATTCTGTGCATAAGTCCGAAACTCCTAACTATTCGGGCTAACCGCTCTTGGATGGCGCGGCGCTGCCGACACCCATCCAGGGTGTTCTTGATCCCGGAATGACGAAACTCACAAGACCTCAAACCCCTTAAAGGAACTTCGGCGCCTCTTCGTCGCCGTCAATTTGAGCTGCTTCCATTCGCATTAGCGCTCACAAATTCACACAAGGCAAATAAAAATGACTCTGTCAGGTGAAAAAATCATGATTATCATTCATCAAGTGATTAAATTCATAAAACTACATTGTTAACCGACATTCTTACCTCTAATGTTGAATTATGTTTCGAAATCCCGGCTCAAAAGAGATGCTCTCTGTTGCTAGAGGAGAAACACCCGCTGACATTTCAATCATTGGCGGCAAGGTGTTTTCCCCGGCGACGAAAGAGTGGATCGAAACCGGGCTAGCAATCAAGAACGGCTTCATCGTGGGATGGGGCGAGCACGAAGCACACGAGATCATCGATGTCCGTGGAGCCTACATTACACCGGGCTTCATTGACGGATATGTGAGCATGGAGTACACCAAGCTGTGGATCGACGCCTTCGTCGACACAGTGCTCCCACACGGAACAACTGCGGTTGCCGCAGACCCATATCAACTCACCAGTGTCCTCGGGCTTCGCGGCATCGAGGAGCTAGCCAGCGCGGCCGACAAGCTCCCATTCACCTTTGGAATCTACGCCTCCAGCTTTGCCCAATCTTCTCATTTTGACAGCACTGGCGAACACGCAAGCGCTGTAGAGATAGCCAGATTGGTGAGAGACTACGGGGCAATCGGCGTCGGTGGACTTCTCAACCAGACCCGGATAGTCAACGGAGAGGACGACGCGCTTGCCAAGATTGCCGCTGCGCGGAACCTTAGGGTTGTTGGTCATTCCGGAGGACTATCAGGATCACACCTCGACGCCTACCTGAGTGCCGGAGTCGAATCAGATGTTGCATGCCTAACATATGAGGAGGCCCTGGAGAAACGTCGCAAAGGTATGTGGGTATTCCTTCGAAACGGAACTGCCCGCAACAATCTGACCGAGCTGCTCCCAGTGGCAAGAGATTTCGGTATCCGAAACCTCGCCTTCAGCACCGATGAGAGGGAGCTGGAAACGATTTTCACCAGCGGCCACATCGATGAGTGCATTAGGGTAGCGGTTGAAAGTGGCCTATCCCCCGAAGATGCTCTGATCATGGCATCCACAAATCCCGCGGAGTTCCACGGCTTCAGCCGGCTTGGATATCTGAGTCCGGGCTACCAAGCCGATTTGGTCATTCTTCCAAATCTCATCGAGTTCAAACCTACCATGGTGTTTCAAAAGGGAACTCTTGTGGCCCGCTCCGGCAAGACGATGGTTTTCACCGTTCCTAGGACGTCACCTCCTCCTTGGATGCTGGAGACGATCCAGATCGACCTGACCAAGATAGGTCCCGAGAGCTTCACTCTGCCGCAGCCAAGAGGTCAGGTAGTAAAAATCATCTCGATAAGCAAGGACAGCTCCAACGTGCGCGATGTCGAGCGGGAGTTTTACCCCAACGACGCCTCTATCAGCAGGCTGGCGATTCTAGGACGTAAGAGCCTGGGCAAAGATGTCGGGATCGGCCTGGTGGAGGGCATCGGACTCAATGAGGGTGCGATAGCCTCCACGGTTGCACGGGGACCCCACAGCCTAATCGTGGTTGGATCCAACTCCGAAAATGGGACCGACGATATGGCGCACGCCGTCGCCACCCTGATCCAGATGGGCGGAGGACAGGTCGTTGTAAAGAATAACGAGGTGCTGGCGTCGGTAGCTCTTCCAATTGGGGGCATCATCTCCACACTTGGTTCGACTGAACTGCTCCAGGAGTTGCAGGCCATAAATCTAGCTGCGCAGAGCCTCGGTACCACCTTGGAAAATTCATTCCGGTACCTTGACCTTCTTTGCCTCGCGGTCATGCCGGAACTGAGAATTACCAGCCTTGGCTCGGTCAACGTCGTCAACCTGATAAAAGCTGACCCGCTTCAATCAAACTGATCTTCACAAATTTCTCAGCTCTTGAACCTAAACTAGTTGTGCTAGCCTCGAAAATGGCGGCACAAATCCGTCGTCGAAACATCTCAATGCATATCGGGGGATGAAATGGAGCAGGCGGTCATCATCGACGTTGTTCGCACGCCGGGCGGCAAGAGAGGCGGCCAGCTGTCAGGTTGGCACGCGGTAGACCTGGCCAGCCAACCGCTCAAGGCCCTAGTGCAACGCAACGACATCGACCCCGCCCTTATTGAGGACGTGATAATGGGTTGCGTCACCCAGATTGGCGAACAGGCGGTCAACATCGCCAGAAACGCAGCTCTGGCTGCCGGATTTCCCGAATCCGTTTGCGGAACAACCATTGACCGGCAATGCGGATCATCTCAGCAGGCCGCGGCATTCGCTGCCCAGGCGATTATGAGCGGATCCCTTGACATTGTCATCGCCGCTGGTATCGAATCTATGACCCGCGTCCCTTTGGGAGCCAATATGTCAAGCGGCCCAGGCGTACCTTTTGGACCCGCTATGACCGAACGTTACTGGCCAAAGGGCGGAATCGTTCCCCAGGGAATCAGTGCCGAGATGATAGCCGACAAGTGGAACATTTCGCGGGAGGACATGGACGCGTACTCTTTTAGGAGCCACATCAGAGCCCAGAAAGCCCGGGAAGAAAAACGCTTTGCAAACGAGATCATTCCTATTTCCATAAAAGGCTCCGGGGATAACGGCGGCGGCGAATTCCTCGACTATGACGAGGGCATACGAAGCGACACTTCACTAGAGAAACTGGCAGATCTGAAACCTGCGTTCAAAGAGAACGGCAAGGTCACTGCGGGAAACTCATCGCAGATAACCGACGGGGCATCCGCAGCCTTAATCATGTCCGAATCGATGGCAAGCAAACTGCACCTCCGGCCGAGAGCAAGATTCGTCTCATTTTCACTGGCCGGGGTAGACCCCATCACCATGCTCACCGGTCCAATTCCGGCTACTCAGAAAATACTCGCCAAAACCAACATGACTATGGACGACATCGATCTGATCGAGATCAACGAGGCGTTCGCCTCTGTGGTGCTCGCCTGGGAAAAAGAGCTCAGACCGGATATGGAAAAGGTCAACGTCAACGGTGGAGCGATCGCCCTCGGACATCCTCTGGGAGCCTCCGGAACCCGGTTATTGGCAACCCTTTTGAATGAACTGGAGAGATCCGGCGGAAAACTGGGCCTTCAGACTATGTGCGAAGGCGGCGGTTTGGCCAACGCGACGATAATCGAGAGACTCTGATTCATCTACTCGTAGCGGGTAGCCAACCAAAAACCCACCGCTAAAAGTACCAGTCCACCCAGTAGATACCAGTTGGACGCGCCGCCAGGGAGGATCGTCAAATAGTTGACGACTATCAACAGCACACCCAGGCCGAGGAACACGAACATCAGGGTCGGCACCCACCTTGGGGAATGATACGATTTGGGCCGCTCGGACTTGGGCGTATACCTGCCCCGGGGCTTCTTTCCTACCTTGGTCGGCTTTACTTGCTTCGAGGATCTCGTTAATATCTTGGGCCATTGAGTCACATTGGCTAGGATAGTACAGCACAGTTAGGAATGAGTAAGACGCCGTCAATTACCACTCGAAAATTAGGAAAACGTGCAAGAGATTACAGGAAACCAAAGAATAGTCGTCATCGACAACTACGACTCTTTCGTCTATAACCTTGTCCAGTACCTTGGCGAAGCCGGAGCCACACCAATCATTCATAGAAACAACAAGGTGACGACGGACCAGGTACTTGCCATGGATCCTGACGCCATACTCATATCACCCGGGCCAGGAATTCCCAGTCAAGCGGGGATCACAAATGAACTGGTGCGCCGCGCCGCGGAAAGCGGGATCTTTGTCTTTGGCGTATGCTTAGGACACCAGGCGATCGGAGAGGTCTTCGGTTCCAGAGTCGTCAGAGCTCCTTATTTGATGCATGGAAAGACCTCAATGATAAAACACGATGGCAAAGGGGTTTTCATGGGGTTGCCAAACCCGTTCAGAGCCACCCGCTACCACTCCCTCATTGTCGAAAAAGAGACCCTGTCTGAGGACCTTCAAATATCGGCGACCAGCGAGGACGGCCTGATCATGGGCCTCAGGCACAAGACCCTGCCAGTGGAGGGGGTCCAGTTCCACCCGGAATCGATCTACACCGACTCCGGGAAGATGATCATAAGGAACTTCCTTGACCTGGCAAGAGCGGCCACGTCGGAGCGGCCACGTCGGAGTTAGCCAGTAGTTGCTGGTACCGTCGTGGTGGTCGTTGAATTAGGAACTGTCGTGGTGGTGGATCCGGTTGGTGAGGTGGTAGTTGTCGTCTGACTTGGTCCCTGCGACACGACGACATCCACCGAAGTATTGGGTGACACGTTTGATCCGGCGGTCGGATTTGTGGAAATAACGTCGCCATTTGCGACTGTTGCAGACGGCTGATAGGTGACGTTCCCAAGCGTAAGGTTGTGCGATCCAAGGGTGTTCGCGGCCTGCGCAATGGGCTGGCCCACCACATTTGGTACCGATATCTGAGACGGCCCATTCGAGACGTCCAAAGTCACTGATGAACCCTGGGGAGCCTGAGTGGCCGCTCCGGGAGACTCCGAAACTACCGTGCCCACCTGAGCTGGATTGTTCACGTAATTGGTCGTGACATGGAATCCTGCCGCGAGCAATGTGGATTCCGCCGAGGCTATGGTCTGGCCGACCACATTCGGGACTGAAACCTTCTGGGCCCCTGCGCTGATGACAAGAGCAACTGATGAACCCTTGCTCACCGTGGTTCCGGCATTTGGGTTTTCAGACAAGACGGTACCGGAACTCTCATTTGAAACCTGCCTCCCGATCGTATATTTGAGGCCGTTGTTCGTCAGGGTGGCTGTGGCGTTGGCTTCGCTCTCACCCACTACGGACGGAACCGAGACCTTCGTTGATCCGCTCGAGACAGGTGTATTGGCGTTGAAAAAGTTCTTGGCACCTAGAAGCAGCGCGCCAATCGCGACCAAGAGCACCACAATTCCGATCAAAAGCCAGTTCGTTCCGCGCCTACCGGAATCGATCGGCGTCAGCGGCGAGGTGCGGATCGTTTCTGTTGTAAAGCCCCCCCGATTTGCGTCAACGATCGGCAGGGCCTGGGTTGCATCGGCATCAAATCCTGTCAGGGCGGCCACCTCTTGATGGTTTAGGAACCTCCTGAGATCGTCTCTCATCTCCATTGCGCTCTGATAGCGCAAGCCAGGATCCTTGGCCATGGCTTTAAGCACGACGGCTTCCAAAGCTTCGGGAATTTCCGGTGCCAGCGTCCTGGGATGGGGCGGCTCCTCACGTACGTGCTTATACGCAATTGCAAGCGGGCTGTCTCCAAAGAATGGAACTCTGCCGACAAGCATCTCATAAAGAACAACCCCAAGCGAATACACGTCGCTTCGACCATCGACCACCAGTCCTTGTGCCTGCTCCGGGGGGATGTAGGTCGCCGTTCCCATCACGGCTCCGGTCTGGGTCAGATCGCCATCGGCCGTCGCCGCGCGGGCAATACCAAAGTCGGTCACTTTGACCTGGCCATCTTCGGTCAACAGCACATTGGACGGCTTCACGTCCCGGTGAATCACCCCGTGTTTATGTGCGAAGGAAAGCGAAG